>NZ_JACAOM010000042.1:0-17337 GCF_013386245.1 Pseudomonas sp. 21615526
CTGACCCACCGCCTTCGCGAGCAAGCCCGCTCCCACATTTTGATTTGTGGTGTGGCGACTGACCGGCTATAAAACAGCCCAGCGTCCACCGAGAAGCGACAATGAACCCCTTCGAAGACATGCGCCTGTTTTGCCAGGTCATGGAATCCGGCAGTTTCACCGCTGCCGCCGAGCATCTTGGCCTGTCCAAGCAGTTTGTCAGCCGCCGCCTGATCCAGCTGGAAGAGCGCCTCGGCGTACGCCTGCTCAACCGCTCCACCCGCCGCCTGGATGTCACGCCGCTGGGCCAGAGTTACTACGAATCCGCCCTGCGCCTGCTCAGTGAAGTCGAGCAAGTGGAGCAGGGCATCGCCGGGCAAAACACCGAGCCCCGAGGCACCATTCGCCTGAGCGCGCCGTTGTCGTTTGCCATGGCGCACCTGGGTTGCCTGTTGCCGCTGTTCCTGCAACGCCACCCTCACGTCACCGTGGAAGTGGACCTCAGCGACCGCCCGGTAGACCTCATCAGCGAGGGCTACGACCTGGTGCTGCGCATCGGCACCCTCGAGGATTCGACCCTGATCGCCCGACGCATCGCCAGTGTGCAGCGCGTCTATTGCGCCAGTCCCGACTACCTGGCCCGCCACGGCACGCCGCAGAGGCCCGATGACCTGGCCGATCACGCATGCCTGCCTTACGGCCATGGTCGCCAGGTGCAATGGCACTTCAAGGTCGATGGCAAACCCCACACCCGCAACGTCAGCGGGCGCATGCGGGTCAACAACGGTGAGTTGCTGCGGGATGCCGCCGTGGCCGGGTTGGGCATCACCTACCTACCCCATTTTATCGTTGCCCAAGCCTTGCAGGACGGCCGCCTGGTGACGCTGCTGGAAGACTGCGCGCCCGAACCCCTGACCCTTTCCGCCGTTTACCCCCAGCACCGCCAGAGCTCGCGCCCGGTGCAGGCGTTGATCGAGTTCCTGCGTGAACGCCTGGCTGGCGGTTGTTGAATCAGAACGCGTACTGCACCCGGCTGTAGTAATACCCGCCGGTAAACCCGAACGGCGAATAGCTGCCCCAGTTATCGCCGAACGACGAGTTCTTCACGCCGATGTGATCCGGGTATTTGTCGAACAGGTTCTGCGCACCTACGGCCACCGTCAGCTGTTTGCTGATCGCGTAGGCCACGTCGAGGTCAGTGATCCACTTGGCCGAATACGTGCGGTCCAGGCTCGCGTCGCTGGAGCTGTTGACCTCGGTGTAGGTGCCGTAGCGAGTCAGGCGCAGGTTGACGTCGAAGTCGTGGATCGCCCAGTCGGCGGAGAAGATCATCTTGCTGCTGGGTGAGGTCTTGGTGATCAGTGCCCGTGACTGGCGACCCATCAACTGGAAGTTGCCCAGGGCGGCGAGCTGCGCCGGGGTGTCGTTGACGCTGAGGATCTGCGTGTGGTTGTAGTTCAGCGCCGCCGTCCATTTCACCGAGCCGTAGCGGTCGAGGTTCTGCCGGTAGTTGCCCACCACGTCCACCCCGGAGGTGCGGGTGTTGGCGCCGTTGGTGAAGTACTGCGCGCCCGCCGTGGCCGGTACGCCGATGCTGTCCAGCAGGGAGGCAATGCCCGGGCCCTGGAAGCGTTCGCTGAGCACCAGGCGGTCCCGCAGGTTGATCACGTAGCCGTCCACCGTGAGGCTCAAGTCATCGCTTGGGGTCACGGCGAAACCGAGGCTGAAGTTGGTCGAGCGCTCCGGCTTCAGTGACTTGGCACCCAATGCCTGGGCCCCGGCGGAATCCACCGGCAGGATCACGTAGTTATACGATTGGTACACGCCATTGATGGTGTCGAACCCGGTGGAGCGTGCGGTGAAGATCTCGTTGGCCAGGGACGGTGCACGAAAGCCGTTGCTCACGGTGCCGCGCAGGGCGAACACCGGGTTGAACGCATACCGCGTGCTGAGCTTGCCGCTGCGGGTACCGCCGACGCCTTCGTTGTAATGTTCGTAGCGCCCGGCCACGCCGACGTACCACTGCTCGGTGGGGTAGAACCCGAGGTCGACATAGCTGGCGACGCTGTTGCGGCTGACCTTCTGCGCGTCTTCCGGACGGATGCCGTTGGTGACCTGGGCCCCCGGATCGGGACGCTGCCCGGCACGCGGATGGCCTGCCGGGAACACGTAGCCGCCATCGATATAGGAAGCCTCGGAGCCGGCGCGGGTCTCGTAGCTCTCGCGCCGGTGCTCCAGGCCGAACGCCACGTCCAGCGGCTTGGCCAGGCCGATCTCGTAGGTGTTTTTCAGGTCGAGGTTGGTGGTGAGCTGGTCGGCGATGTAGATCCCGGAGGTGAACTTGTTCGGTGTGCTTTCGCCCAGGGACGGGTTCTGGTTGTCGTAGGTGCGCTGCTTGGCGTAGTTGCGCCCGTAGGTGCTGCTCAGGTCCCAACCCCAACCGCCGCCAAGGTCGTTGCCCTTGGCACCGAAGGCCGATTGGAAGTCGGTCTCGTTGACCAGCCAGTACGGGCTGTAGCCATCGGGGTATCCATTGGGCCCGGTGGTGATGGTGTTGCGGCCGTTGGGCAGGCGGAAGTTCTGGCCGTCGTTGTTCTCTCGGGTGGCCAGGGTGGAAAACGAGTACAGCGTCAGGTTGTCGTTCAGCGGCAGGTCGAGGTTGTACGCCACATCGCCCAACTGGCTGCGGGGCGAGCCGTAGCCTTTGTAGGTGTGGTGGCTGGAGGTGGCTTCGCGCGGGTCGGGGGAACCGTCCGCCAGCGGGTAGTAATGGCTGCTGTAGCCGTTGCTGCCGGCCTTGTTGTCGCGCTCCTGGTAGCGGGTGTCGAGGGACACGTTGAGCACCCCGGCTTCACCCACCTGGAAGCCATAGTTCAGCGCCTCCTGGCCGGTGCCGCGCTTGCCGTCGTAGTTCTGGCCCAGGGTGGTGTCGGAACTGCCGCCGGTGGTCTGCTTGAGGATGATGTTGATCACCCCGGAAATCGCATCCGAGCCGTATTGCGCCGCTGCACCGTCGCGCAGCACCTCCACATGGTCGATGGCAGCCACCGGGATCAGGTCGAGGTCGCTGGGGGCCGCGCCGCTGTTGATGCCGTTGATGTTCAGGGTGGCGCTGGTATGGCGGCGTTTGCCGTTGACCAGCACCAGTACGTGAGAGGCGGTGAGGCCGCGTAGGGTGGCCGAACGCACCACGCCGCTGGCATCCCAGCCGGCGCGGTCGGGCAGGTTGAACGAGGGGATGAGCTTGCCCAACGCTTCGAGCAAACTTGGCTTGCCCACGGCCCGCAGTTGTTCGCCGCTGATCACATCAATCGGCGTGGGGCTGGTGGTGACGGTGCGTTGTTCGGCGCCACGGTTGCCGGTGACCACCACGGTGTCGAGGGTGGGGGAGCGGTCTTCGGCAGATTCGACGCCGAAGGACGCCAGGCCGCACGCCAGCGAGAGCGGCAGGAGTTTCAGATGATTGTACCGGTGTAGCCTTTTACGATGAGCGAGCTTGCTGTGGTGAGGAAGCTTGCTGTGACGAGGGAGCTTGCTGTGGCGAGGGAGCTTGCTCCCGCTGGGCTGCGTAGCAGCCCCAATACGGCCTTCCGAGGAAATTGCGGAGTCAGGCTTCAGGGCCGCTGCGCGCCCCAGCGGGAGCAAGCTCCCTCGCCACAAAGGTGCCGTCAGCCAGTTGAATTTTCGCATGAGAGTGGAGCTCCTTGGTCTCGAGTGATGTCCCTGTCAGCGTTTGCGCGCGGCAACCGCTTCGATTTCTACCAGCCCGCCGGGCAATGGCAACGCGACGACTTGCACCGCGGTGCGCGCCGGTTTTTTCGGCTGCTCGGCACTGCCGAAGAACGGCGTGTAGCCTTCCTGCAACCCGGCAAAATCAAGCTTGCCGCCCTTGGCTGGATCGCCCACCAGGAATATCCGCAGCTGCACCACATCTCCCAAATCCAAGCCCTGGCCTTGCAGCACACCCTTGAGCTTGTTGAGGATCGACGTGGTCTGGATGGCCGTGTCGCCATAGGCGGCAAACGAGTCTTTCGGCGCCTTGGGGTCATGCAGGTCGGCCAGCAACCCACTCACAAACAACAGCTCGGTCTGCGGCGGCACCGACACCGCCAATGAGATCGGGAAGTTCGAGTTCGGCAGCGGCACGCGCTTGATCTCATCGGCGTGGGCCGCAAGGGTGGTGGCGGTCATCAGCAGTCCTGCAAAAAGCGTCTTCATCGGTTCATTCCTTGAGAGAGAAAAGTCAGGCGGCGACGCCCGGTTGCTGGCGTTCGGCATGCCGGCCGATCAGCGAGACGATGCGCCGCGCCGAATCGGCGGCGCTGTTCTGCCAGATGCCGACGCCGCCGTGGGCGAGGGCGTCGCTGGCCAGGTACGTGCGGCCCTGGGGCTCGTTGAGCACGCGGTAGGCGCTTTCGCCGACCTCGTCGTTGACGATCCACGGGCCCTTGCTGTAGCTGACTTTCGACCAGTTGATCGCCACCGGTTTTTGCAGCTTGGCGCTGTGGCCGGGGTGCAACAGCTCCACCGCCTGGCGTGAGGAGGCGAACTGTTCGGCCAGGGACTTCTGGCTGAAGGCCTGGGCCGATTCACTGGTGTTGTAGGCCGCCACCAGAATCCCCTGGGCGCTGTTGAGGCGGTCGCTGGGGTACCACAGGCCTTTGACTTCATGGTCGAGGTACGACAGGCCGCCGTAGATGTTGAAGTCGGTTTCCCAGAAGCGCGGCGCCTGCCAGGCCACCTTGTTGGCCTGGTCGCTTTGCGCGGTCTGGATCGCCTGCTTGAAGGGTGCCGTGAAGTTGGTTGGCAGCTTGGCCAGCAGCGGCAAGGGCACGGTGACAATCGCGTAGTCGGCACTCAGCACCTGGGTCTTGCCGCTGATGCGGTCGCGGTAGGTGATCCGGCTGCCTTGCTCCGAGGTCTGGATATCGCTGACTTCGGCGTTGAAGCGCACCGCATCTTTCAGATGCTCGTAGAAGGCATACGGAATGCGGTCCATGCCGCCCACCGGCTGGAACATGGTGGAGGAAAACTCCGGGATTTCATCGAACACCAGCGCGCCCCATAGCTTGGGATTAAGCAGGGTCTGCAGCTCCAGCGGCGCGCGGGTCACGCCGGTCTGGTCGCCGGCGCCGGGCACGCGGGTGTAGCCGGAGCGCACCGAACCCTTGTATTGCAGGTCGCCGTTGAGGTCGCCGTACACTTTGAGGAAACTCAGCAACGCTTTGCGGTCATCCACGCTCAGGTCCTGGTCCAACGCCTTGCGGCTGACCGTGCGGGCCAGCAGTTCCGAGAGCTGGCCACGGGTGTCGTTGACCGCCTGGCGCAGCTGGAACGCCGGCTGTTGCGTATCCGGCCGGGCCAGGGCGTTGCGGCTGCTGTTGACCAGTACTTGCAGCTCCACACCCAGCTCGCGGCAGTAGCCGAGGATCGTCTGGTGGTGGCTGGGAATACGCGCGGGGCCGGCGTTGAAAAACTGCCCGTCATCAAAGTCGACGGTCTGGCTGACGCCGTCGTCGAAATCGACCTTGGTGCCTCTGCGCAGGGTCCAGTTGCGTCCACCCACCCGGTCGCGGGCTTCCAGGATCGTCACGTTGAACCCGGCCTTGCGCAGCTCATAGGCGCTGACCAGCCCGGAGATCCCGGCGCCGACCACCACTACCTGCTTGCCTTTGCCGGTGCTGCCCAATTGCAGTGGGGTAAAGCTCGATGCCACCGCCTGAGGCGTCAGCCCCAGCGCGCCCAATGCGCTGACAGCGGCGGAATAACCGCCCACGGCGGCAATACGGGAAATCAGTTCCCTGCGGGTAAAAGCCATGATTCGCTCCTTGAGATAGCGGTTTGTCAGAGGTCGTAGCGCACGGTCAGCAACAGGGTTCGCGGGTCGTTGACCGAGTAGTAGCGGGCGCCGCTGGAGGGCACGTAGCCCACCGACTGCGGGTAGGCGCGGTCCAGCAGGTTTTTCACCGCCAGGGTGGTGGTCCAGTGGCCGTCGCCGCTGATGTAGCGGGTGTTGGCGTTCCAGAAGGTCTGTTGCGGGATTTCCTGGATGTCGTCGTTCAATGCGTTGGCGTAGGACTTGGTCTGGAACTGCGCATCGGTGCCTGCCAGCCAGGTGCCCGGCAGCCCGGCCGGGATGGTGTAGTTCAGGCCAACGCTCGCGTTCCAGCGTGGCGAGAACACCAGTTGCTTGCCGTTGGCATCCACCCCGGCACCGCTGGCGTTCTGGAAGTCGTCGTACTTGCTTTGCAGGTAGCCGACGTTGGCGGTCAGTTGCAGGTCGCGGCTCAGGGCGGTGAGGGTTTCCAGCTCCACGCCGTAGGTGTGGGCACGGCCGACGTTGGTGCGCAGGCTCACCCCCAGCGCCGGGTCATAGGCGTTGGTTTGCAGGTCTTTGTAGTCGTTGTAGAACAGCGCGACGTTGGCCCGCAGGCGCTGGTCGAAGAAGTCGCCCTTGACCCCGGTTTCCCAGGTGGTCACGTCTTCCGGGGAGAACGCCTGTTCGGCGGCGGCCTGGGTGGGGGCGCGGTTGTCGTAGCCACCGGCCTTGAAACCCTTGGCGACGTAGGCGTATTGGTTCAGGTGCGGGGTCCAGGCGTATTCGAAGCCGATCTTCGGGCTGGTGGACTGCCAGGATTTGCTCGACTCGGCGGTGAAGTTGGTGCCGGTGATTTGCCGGTCGGTGTTGATCGCGTAGTTGGTGAAGTCGAAATTCTTGTGCTCGCGGGTAAAGCGCAGGCCGGCGATCAGCGACAGTTGTTGCGTCAGCTTGTAGGTGCCCTGGCCATACAGCGCATAGCTTTCGGTGTTGGTGGTGCTGTATTGGCCCTGGCCGATCACCCGATTGCGGGCGATGGAATAGGTAAGGTTGTCGCGGTCGGCGTCGAACTTCTCGCGGTACAGGTACACCCCGGTGCTGAAGCTGAAATCGTCGTAGTCGCCGTTGAGCTGGAACTCCTGGGTCGCATAGTTCTGCTTGTACAGGATCAGGTTGTTCTGGATCAGCGCGGCTTGCCCTGAGTTGTCGTAGTCCACCGGTTGGTGGAACGCCGAGTAGGCGGTCACCGATTTGAAGTTCAGGTTGTCATTGATCGCGTAAATCGCCCGCAGTACCGAGCTGCCCTGGTCCAGGCGGTTTTTCGGGTCGAGGCTGCTGTAGCTCTTGAATTTGTCGAAATGCCCGTTGGCGTCGAAAGGCGTGTAGCTGGTGGTGTCGCCCCGGTCGAAGGTACCGGCCAGGGTCAGTTGCACATCCCACGGCGAATCCACCGGCTTGTAGCGCAGCTTGCCGCGGTAGGACTGGATGTCGACGTTGTTTACATCCTTGCCCCGGGTGGGGTCGGAGACGGTGCCGTCGCGGCTCAGGCGGATCGCCGAGAAACTGCCGAACAGCGCGTTGTCCACCAGCGGGCCGCTGATCAGCAGGCGTGCGTTCTGCGCATCGTAGTTGCCGGCGCCTAGCTCTACAAAACCACGGGTTTCCTGGGTCGGGTCGCGGGTGATCACGCGGATCGCACCGGCGCTGCTGTTGCGCCCGTACAGGGTGCCCTGGGGCCCGCGCAGCACTTCGACACGCTCCACATCGTTGAAGTCGAGCATCGACGAAATGGCACGCGGGATGTACAGGTCATCGGCATACACGGCGACGGCGGCTTCCTGGATCGGGTCGGTTTCACCGATGCCGCGAATGCCGTAGGTCTGCGCGCTGTAGGAGATCGACTGGCGGCTGAGTGTCAGGTTCGGCACCTGGCCCGAGAGGTCGCGCACGCTGTTGATCTGCTTGTCTTCCAGGGCCTTTTCATCAAACGCGGAAATCGCCAGCGGGGTTTTTTGCAGGTCTTCGCTGCGGTGCTCGGCGGTGACATTGACCACCGGCAGGGCGGTGTCGTCGGCGTGAACGGCGAGGCCGAACAGGGCGAGGGAGATGGCCAGTGCCAGGCGATTGGGTACGGCGGTAGGACTCATGATGGACCCCTGAGGTGGTTGACGGTTTAGGCAAAATTGGGCCTCCACCTGGTCAGGGGTCGGTACTGGATGTAACAGTATTTGTATAAATGCCGGGCGTAAAAGTCCGATTAGTTATAAGTTAATTATAAAAAATAGGTATGTATTGGTTTGAATGTGATGCGTAAGGCTGATGATATTTTTCAGCCGAACAAAAAACAAATGTGGGAGCGGGCTTGCCCGCGAATGCGGTCGCTCAGTCAACATTGATAGTGACTGAAACACCGCATTCGCGAGCAAGCCCGCTCCCACATTTTGATCTCTGTTGGGTTTAGTAACCGCGTTGGGTATCAGCGAGGTTTTCCAGCGGCCGATCACTCAGATACCTTTCCAGATTGCCCAGGAAACTGTCCGCAATGTCATGCCGGCTATTGGTCGAAATCGCCGACGTATGCGGCGACACCCTGACCCTCGGATGCCCATACAACGCATGCCCGTCCGGCAATGGCTCGGGCTCGGTCACATCCAGCGAAGCCAGCCCGATATGGCCGCTGTCCAGCGCCTCCAGCAGCGCCTCATGATCCACCAATCCTCCCCGGGCAATATTGATCAGGTGCAACCCTGGCTTGGCATTCGCCAGCGCCTCCCGATCGACGATATGCCGTGTGGCCTCGGTCAGTGGCGCTGCCAGCACCAGGTGATCGGAACGAGCAAACAGGTCATGGATATCCCGCGCCGCTTCCACACCCTCCACGTCAAACGGCGTGTCAGTTTGGCGTAATGCCACCACCTTGATCCCCAACCCATGAGCCTTCTGCGCCAGGCTGCGGCCAATCGCGCCAAACCCGAGAATCCCCAGGGTGGTGCCCTTGAGCGGGCGCAACGGGGTGAACTGCCATTGGGCATCCTTTACCCAGATATCCGGCAAATGCTTGGCCGCCGCGAAGATTGCCGCGAGGGCGAACTCGGCGAGGTTTTCGGCGGCGCTGCCCCGTGAGGTGCTCACCGGTGGCCCGTTGAACAGCCACCTGGGATAGAAGTCGATGCCCGACGACACCACCTGGATCCACTGCACGCCGTACGGCCAACCCGGGGGCGGTGTGTCCGGCGCGGTGTAGCCGCGCACATTGATCGGCCGGGCCAGCAGGATATTGGCCTGGGCCGGCAAGTCGCTGGGCACACCGGCCGGCACGCTGATCACCTCGGCACCGGGGTGCGTGAGGGCCAGGCGCTGGCGGATGACTTGATTGAAATCTTCGTCCAGCTGGCTGGCGATAATCACCTGGCTCATGGGCGTTCCTTGTGTCGTTGAGCGAAGACGGCCTTGCCGACGCCTTGCAGCACCGCGTCGTTCTGCGGGGTATGCACGCGGCTGCACAGCACGTCGCGGTAATGCCGCTGCAATGGGCTGTGTCGGGACAGGCCGGGATTGCCGGACGCCTCGATGGCCAACTCGACGGCGCGGATCGCGTTGCCGGTCACCAGGTATTTGATCTGTGCGGCGTGGGCTGCCGGGGTGTGCCCGTCGGCGGCGGCGTCCAGCAGGCTGCGGTTGGCAAACAGCAGGGTGTCGATATGCCCGACGGTCTCCTGAAAGCGCGGCAAGGTCGACAGCGCGGCGCCGAGGTTGGACGGCTTGCGTTGTTCCAGCCAGTCCACCAGCCAGTCGCGCGCGGCCTGGGCCACGGCGTCGTACACCGATGAGAGCAGTACCGACATCCACAGGAACCCGTCACCGTCCAGTTCCGCTTGCGGTGCGCTCCAGGGGCTGACGCTGACCGCGTGGTCCAGCGGCACCAGCACGTTGTCGAACACCACTTCATGGCTGCAGGTGGCGCGCATGCCGAGGTGGTCCCAGGTGTCGATGATGCTGATGCCGGGGCTGTCCCTGGGCACCAGCCAGGCGCCTACCAACGGGTCTTCATCGCTGCTGCGGGCCCACACGCTGAACCAGCTCAGGCCATGGCTGCCGGTGGAGTAGATCTTGCGCCCGCTGATGCGCCAGCCGGCGGCGGTACGCCGGGCGATGGTCGCGGGCAGGCCGCCACGGGCCGGGGTGCCGAGATCGGGTTCGACGCGCAGGGCATTGATCAGCGCCCCATTGCGCACAGCGTCTTCGGCGACCTGGGTGCGCAGGGCGGGCGGCCAGGTTTTGCTGTCTTGCAGGCGCGTGTGTTGCAGGTACTGCATCACCAGGATCAGCGCGGTGGACGGCTCGCCCTTGGCAATCGCGCTGATGGCCTTGCGCGCCTGGCTCAGGTTGGCACCGCCACCGCCGAGGGCCTTGGGCACGGTCAGGGCGACAAGGCCGTGTTCGTGCAGCAGCTTGAAGTTGTCGTGGGGGAAGGTGCCGCTTTTATCAACGATGTGTGCAGTGGCGGCGAGCTGGGCGCTGAGGCGTTCCAGCAAGGCTTCGAAATTGGCCACTTCCACGGAGCGCAGTGACGGTTGAGAAGAAAGGCTCATGATGGGTGTACTCGTTCAAAATGTGGGAGCGGGCTTGCTCGCGAAAGCGGTGTGTCAAGTTGCACATCCGTTGGCTGATCCACCGCTTTCGCGAGCAAGCCCGCTCCCACATGGGTTATTCGGCGTTTTCGAAGGCGGGTTATATCGGCAGCAACTTGAACTGCCGGTCCCACAACGGGCTGACATCCAGCCGCTCGTTCAATACCCCGGCATTGAAGAACAGGTCCGCCACTTCCTGCTGCGAAGCGATGGCCTGGTCGTTCACCTCGATCACGCTGTAGGGCTGGCTGCGGTTGTTGTACACGTCGAGGAACACGGCCGTGTCCACACCGAGCAACCTCGCCGATTTTTCAGCCCACGGCTCAGGGTTGTTGTTCATCCATTCCAGCGTGCGCGCCTGGCGCTGCAAGTAATCCTGGATCGCCTGTTTGCGCAGCGGGTCTTCCAGGGCGGCGGGGCGGGCGCCGATCAGGTAGTTGCCGGAGAGATAGCCGAGGGCGGTTTTCAATACCCGGGCGCCGCTGCGGAATTTCGCCAGCTGGATAAACACCCCGTAGATCACCCAAGCGTCCAGCTGGCCACTCTGGAACGCGCTGAAACCGTCCTGTGGCGTGAGTGCCACGGGGGTGATGTCGTTGAAGGTCAGCCCTTGCTCCTTCAAGGCCTTGATCAAGAAGTAGTGCGAAGTGGTGGAGCGCACATAGCCCACACGCTTGCCTTTCAACTGGGCGATGGATTCAATTTTCGACTCCTTGGGAATCAGGATCACCTGGTTATTCACGTCACCTTGCAGCACCGCAATCAGCTTCGGCTCGCGGTGGCTCTGGATCGAGAAGATCGGCGGGATCTCGCTCATGCCGCCAATGTCCAGGCTGCCGGAGGCCAGCGCTTCGACGATCAGGTTGCCGCCGGCGAACTCGGCGTAGTCGACTTTATAGGGCGTGTTGGAAGTGCCGGCGTCGTCGGTGAAGTACGAGTCCTGGCCACGGTAGGTGGCGACGGCCAGGGTCAGGTCCGAGAGCTTCGCAGGTGCAGCGAAAGCCCGGGGCACCAGCGAGGCGAGGCCCAGCGCGCCAAGGGCAATCGAACTGGCACCCAGGAAGCCGCGACGATTGAACTGTCCGTGTTTGATCGTGTTCGTCATGGTCGTGCCCTGGTCAGATGGCGATCTGCGTTGGTTGAGTTTCGAACGGGGTGCTGTAGCGGTTCGCCGGCACGTCCAGGCCAAGGTTTTCCCGCAGGGTGGCGCCGCTGTATTCGCTGCGCAACAGCCCGCGTTGTTGCAGCACCGGCACTACCAGCTCGGTGAAGTACTGCAAGCCGTCCGGCAGCAGTGAATTGATGATGAAGCCGTCGGCCGCGCCGGCTTCGAACCAGGTCTGGATCGCGTCGGCGACCTGCTCCGGGGTACCGACAAAATCGCGCTTGGGCCGGGAGAACCGCAGGGCCACTTCCCGCAGGGTCAGGCGTTCATCGCGGGCCAGTTGCTTGATGCGGTCGGAGCCGCCTTTCTGGCTGTTGGAGCCCAGGTCGCCGAGTTCCGGGAAGGGTTCGTCCAGCGGGTACTTGCTGAAATCGTGGTCGTTGAACGGGCGGCCCAGGGCGACGATTGCGTCCTCGACGGTCACCAGCTCCACAGCTTGCTGATAGCGGCTTTCCACCTCGGCTTCGTCGCGGCCAACAATCGGCCGGATGCCCGGCAGGATCGACAACTGATCAGCATCACGGCCAAAACTGCGGGCGCGTTTCTTCAAGTCCTGGGCGTAGGCTTTGGCTTCGTCGAAGGTCTCGGCATGGACAAAAATCGCGTCGCTGTTTTCGGCGGCAAAATTGCGCCCGTCCTCGGAAGTGCCCGCCTGGAAAATCACCGGCTGGCCCTGGCGCGAGCGGGCGATATTCAGCGGGCCCTTGACCGAGAAAAACTCGCCTTTGTGTTCCAGTGCATGCAGCTTGCCAGGGGTGAAAAATTCGCCGCTTTGCTTGTTGTAGGCGAAGGCATCGTCTTCCCAGGAATCCCACAAGCCCTTGACCACATTTACGTGCTCCCTGGCGATGCGGTAGCGCACGGCGTGGGGCGGGTGCTCGGCCTTGCCGAAGTTGTCGGCGGTGCCGCTGAGCCACGAAGTCACCACGTTCCAGCCGGCGCGGCCGCCGCTGATGTGGTCCAGGGAGGCGAACTGGCGCGCCACCTGGAATGGTTCGGTGTAGCTCACGGTGACGGTCGCCACCAGGCCGATGTTCGAGGTCAGGGCCGCCAGGGCCGAAAGAATGGTCAGTGGCTCAAAACGGTTGAGGTAGTGCGGGCTGGATTTTTCATGGATATGCAGGCTGTCGGCGATGAACACGAAGTCGAACTTCGCGCCTTCGGCCAGTTGCGTCTGATGCTTGTAGAACCCGAAGTTGACGCTGGCATTGGGCTGCGCCTGCGGGTGGCGCCATTCGCCCCAGCCGTGACCGACGCCGTGCACCATGGCACCGAGTTTCAGTTGGCGTTTGCTCATGTTCTCTCTCCTTTTAGCGGGAAGCCTGGGTAAGCGGGGCACGTTTGGCGTTGAAGCTTTTGTCGAAGCCTTGGGAGACGTCGATGTGTTTGGTCAGCAGGCCTTCGTCCTGATAGATGTCGGCGGTGGTTTGCAGGCCGCTGATCACCGAGTCGTCAATCGCCACCGGTTGCATATGGGTGGCGTTGGCCACGGCTACGTGTACCTCCAGCGGCAAGCCGGTGATTTTGGCCATGGCGGCGGCGAACGCCTGCGGGTGATCGTTGCTCCAGCGGTAGGCGCGGTCGACCCGGGCCACGAAGTCGTCCAGCTGCACGCGCTTGTCGGCAATCGCCTTGCTGGTGGCGGCGAGGTACAGGTGATTGCTCAGCAGGTTGTTGCCGCTGGCAAGGACCCTTGCCTGGCTCTGGCTGGTGACCACGGTGGTGTAGGGGTCCCAGGTCGACCAGGCATCGGCGGTGCCGTTATCCAGCACCAGCCGTGACTCGCTGGGCAGCAGGAAGATGAACTGCACGTCGTGGGTGGAAAGGCCGGCGCTGCGCAGCGCCTTGATCGCCAGGAAGTGCCCGATGGAGCCGCGGGTGGTGACGATGCGCTTGCCCTTGAGGTCGGCAAGATCGTGGATCGGGGAATCTTTCGGAACAATCAGCGCGGTGGTGTTGCGGCCTTCGGCGTGGATGATGCTCACCACCTTCAGCGGTGCTCCGGCACCGAGGGCGAACACGTAGGGCGCGTCCCCCAGCGCGCCGATGTCCACGGCTCCGGCGTTGAGGGCTTCGCCCAGCGGTGCGGCGGCGGGGAACTCGGACCACTGGATTTCGTAGGGCACATCCCGGGTTTCGCCGGCGACTTCCAGCAGCGCCTTGATGGTGGATTTCTGGTTGGCCACTCGCAGGGGCTGCAGGTCGGCGGCCTGGCAAGTCGCACCCAGGGTGAGGGCGGCCAGTAAAAGGGCAAGGGTAAAGCGCATCAGGCGGGCTCCAGGCTAGGTCTTGCGTTCAGTCGCCTCCGCCTGGAGAAGGGGTCGGCTGGTAGTGGGAAGAGGAGCGAGCGGGCTCGCTCCTGGGGGTGTTCAGATCACATAAAACCCGTGGGTGCCGTCGCGGGCCAGCTGGTCCACCAGGCCGAACTCCCAGTCGAGATAGGCCTGCATGGCTTCCTTCGGATTGTCGGTGCCTTCGTACGGGCGGCGGTAGCGGTCGATGCGCGGTGAAGCGAGGCGGGTCTCGCCTTCCTCCAGCGGCAGTTGCGCGGCGATCCAGCTGGCAGTGCCGTCCTGCAGCAGGAACACGGGCTTGCCGGTCAGCGCTTCGACTTGCGCCACCGCGAGGCGCGCCAGCTGGCTGCTGCCACAGGTCAACACGTAGCGTTCGGCAGCAGGCACCTTGCGCAAGGCTTCGGGCAACTGCCCGCGCAACGCCCACCAGGCACCGGGAATGTGGCGCTTGACGTAGTTGGCGCTGGCGGTGAAATCCAGTACTGCGGTGTCGCCATGAGCCTGCCATTCGGCGAGGGTGTGCGGGCTGATGAGTTCGGCCTGTTGCGGCGCCGGGACGGGGGCAACCCAGGCCCCCGGTTCGCTGAAGTGCGCAGGTTGCAGGTCATCCAGCACATGCACTTCCCAACCCAGTTGTGCGAGCCAGGACGCAGACATATTGGCCCGCACGCCGTCGTCATCCACCAGTACCAGCCGGGCGCCGCGTACGCTGGCGACGTGATCGGTTTCCTGCACCAGTTGGCCGCCCGGTGTGGAGCGCGAGCCGGGCAGGTGGCCGGCTTCGAATTCTTCCGGGGTGCGTACGTCGAACAGGTAAGTGGTGCGCGCCGCTTCCTGCTGCCAGCGTTGCAGGTCGGCGAGGGTGGCGCGGCCTACGCGGGCCTTGTCGGCGACTTGGCGGGCGTCCCTGGCGGCGATCTGGCGGTGTTCTTCCGAGGTCGGCGCGAAGCGTCGAGCCTGGCCGTGTTGCAGCTTCTGCCCGGCCAGGGTCCAGCCGATGGTGCCGTTGCGCAGGGCAGACACCGGGTTGGCGATGCCGGCATTGATCAGCGACTGGGTGCCGATGATGCTGCGGGTACGCCCGGCGCAGTTGACGATAATGCGCGTGGCCGGGTCCGGTGCCAGCTCACGGGCGCGCAGCACCAGTTCGGCGCCGGGCACGCTGATGCCGGTGGGAATGCTCATGGTCTGGTATTCATCGAAGCGGCGGGCGTCGAGCACCACCACGTCGGCGTTGCTGTCGAGCAACGCCTGCACTTCTTCAGCCGCCAGCGACGGTGTGTGGCGCTGGCTTTCCACCAGCTCGCCAAAGGATTTGCTTGGCACGTTGACGTCGATAAACAGCTCGCCACCGGCGCTGCGCCAACCGTCCAGGCCGCCTTCCAGCAGGCTGACCTCGGTATAGCCGAGCGCCTGCAAGCGCTGGGCGGCGATCTGTGCCAGGCCTTCACCGTTGTCGTACACCGTCACCTGGGTATCCCGGCGTGGGATGCGTGAATACACTTCCAGTTCCAGTTTCGACAGCGGGATATTCGCGGCGAACAGCGGGTGGGATTCGGCGAAAGGCGCTTCCTCGCGCACATCCACAAGGGCGACTTCTTCACGGTCCAGCAGGGCCTGGCGAATCTGGGCGAAGCTGCGGTTCGATACAGTCATGGGGCAGGGCTCTCTTTGGACAGGGCGTCTTTGGACAAATCCCAGATGTTCGGGAGAAAAGCGTTGGAATAACCGGAGATAAACAGTTTCTCGCTGCCGTCCGGCTGGTACACGGCGCGGCGCACCGCACCGATGTTGGCGCCATACACATGAATGCTGATGGACACCTGGTCACTGAAGGCATTGCTGACTTGATGGATGTCACCGATCTTCGGCGACACGGCTTCCACCTGGCCGGGTTCCAGCTGGATGCGCTTGCCGTCGGCGACCAGTGCGCCCTCGGCGTTACGCGCAAAGCCCTGGGAATACTCGGAACCGCGCAGCATGCCGATCAGCCCCCACACGCGATGGTCATGGATCGGCGTGGTCTGCCCCGGCCCCCACACAAAGCTGACGATGCTGAAGCGCTGGCGCGAATCGGCGTGCAGCAGGAATTGCTGATAACGCTCGGGGTCGGGTTGGGCAAACTCGTCCGGCAGCCAGTCATCGTGGCTGACCAGTTGCGCCAGCAGCTTGCCGCCGCGGTGCAGCAAGTCGCCTTCGCGAGGGTTGCCGTCGATCAATTCCGCCAGGGCGCCAATGAATGCTCTGAGTCTCTCCGGGTGTCGGGCCTGGGTCATGACAATTCCATCGTGGGTGGTTCGTGGTGATGGGTTTATCTAAGCATAATGTTTATAGTTAATATGCTATTTTTTAATGATTAGGTTATAGCGGAAAGTAATTTAGAACCGGTTTGAATAGCGTTAGACGTTATCGATCCGGGGGTTGGGCTATCCAGCCACCGTTTATGGAACTATGCTTTTCACACATCTTAATGACTGTTCTCTATGTGCGGCCCAAATGAAAATTGACGATATCGATGCCTTTGTCGAAGTGATTCGTTGCCAGTCCATCAGCCATGCCGCCGAGTCGCTGCAACTGACCCAGCCGGCCATTACCCGTCGCGTGCAGAACTTCGAGCAGGCGCTGGGGGTGGAGTTGTTCGACCGCAACACCAAGCCGCTCAAGCCTACTTTGATCGGTACGCGGGTGTATGAACAGTGCCGTTCGATCCTTCGGGAAATGGACGCCCTGCGGGAACTGGTGGCCACCGACGCGCCGCCCACCGGCCTGCTGCGCCTGGGGGTGCCGCAGACCATTGGCGACGTGGTGTTGCTGGACGCCCTCAAGCACCTGCGCAGTGAATTCCCCGAGCTGCGGGCCCAGGTGGCTACCGGCTGGGGCAGCCAACTGGTGGGCAAGATCGAGCGCGGCGAACTGGACGCGGCGGCGGCGCTGTTTCCGGCGGGCAAGATCTTCCCGGACAACATCGTCGGCGAGTCCATCGGCAAGATGGAACTGGTGGTGGTGTGTGCCAAGGCCCAACTGCCGAAGAAGCCCTGCAAGCTGGCGGACGTGTACCAGAATGGCTGGATCCTGAACCCGGATGGCTGCGGTTTCCGTGCCGGGTTGCAACGCACCCTGTCGGACCAGGGCCTGGCGTTGCGGGTCAACCTGGAGACCTTCGGCACCGAGCTACAGTTGGGCCTGGTGGCTGACGGCCTGGGCCTCGGCCTGGTGCCACGCCCGCTGCTGGAGCGCAGCGCCCATCGCGATCAACTGGCGGCCATGCCACTGAAGGACTTCAAGCCGGTGATGGACCTGTGGCTGATCTACCCGCATTTCCTGGGCAACCTGCAAGGGCCGGTGGACGCGTTTGGCAAGCTGGTGGCGGCGTCGTTGCACAAGGTGCGCAATGCGGCATGATATGAAAAAAAATAATAATTAGCTTAGATTAAAATGTGCTTTTTATTA
>NZ_JACAOM010000043.1:0-83388 GCF_013386245.1 Pseudomonas sp. 21615526
GGGTCAGGGCGTTGGCGGGCGGCGGGCTGCCGAGGGTGACAAACGACACGCTGCCAGGCAGCGCCGGGCAACTGAAGAGCAGGCTGCAATAGCCGCACTTTTCCCAGAGCACGTGGTGTTCGTCGGGTGCTTTGTGGTGATCGGTCGCAGGCTTGGCGGCGCCATGGCAGCTCGGCGCGTCCATGGACATTTCCATCGACATGCCGGCGTGATGATCCATCGGCATCGCTTGGGAAATCAGCGGACCGATAAAGATCATCAGCATGGCGAACAGGCTGATCCAGCTGCCGCGCATAAGGCCTACAGGCTTACGGCGGTGCGGGGACAACCTGGCGCGTGGGGCGCCCATCGAGGTTTATCTATTGGGCGTGCATGTGTTCGTGGCCGGCCATGGGCGGCTGCTTCTGCACTGACACTTCCACCTTCACTGGCCCGGCCTTTTCAAAGTTCAGGGTCAGCGGAAAATGCTGGCCGTCGCGCAAAACGCTGCGGTCCTTCAGGTCCAGCAGCATCACGTGGTAGGCCATGGGCGCGAACGCCAGGTCACCTTTGGCCGGCACCGCGACGCTGGTCACCTGCTGCATCTTCATCAGATCGCCCTGCATCACATGCTCATGCAGTTCGGCCTTGGCGGCCACGGGCGTGTCGACGCTGAGCAAGCGATCCGCATGCTCGCCCTGGTTATGAATCACGAAATACGCCGCGACGGTCGGCGCATTGGGCGGCAGTTCCTGGGACCAGGGTTCGCTGACCACCAGTTCGCCGACCTTGAAGTCTTCGGCATTGGCAGCAGCACACACCGGCAGCAACAACGCAGCCAGAAGCAGGGAAGATTTGAGCATGGCAGTTCTCCAGAACGGTTCTAAACGCAGTTCACTTGCGAAGAAATCAGACCGTTGGAGAGGCGCGGGGGTTAAGGCTCGGCCATTGCTGGCGCGGGGTGGGGGATTGCAATGACGGCGGCGGCAGGTCTTGCACCGCGTCGAATCGTGCGAAATACAGTGTTGGTGAATGCCCCGGCAGCGCCACTAATGGCGCCGAGCCCGAGCAGCACCAGCAATGCTGCATGGTGGAGTGATCGTCCTGCTGCGGCGCCGGAATCTCCAGCTTGCCCAGGGCAATGGCCGTCAGCTTGTTGGCATTGGAGGAGCAGAAACTGCCCCAGAGCAGTTGGTCGAGGGAATTGTTCGAGCGCTGCATCGCTCCGGCCATCGGCATGGCAAACGCATTGAACAGCACTGCAAAGCAGGCGATCCAGGCAATTGCAAAGCGTTGACGGGCCATGGCGGACAATCCGTAGGGTTAAGCGATCAGGTGGGTATTTAGCCTGATCGGGGAGGATAAGTAAAAAGGGGCGGTGTGGTTTGGTGTCGCAGTGCTATCAACCAGCTGTGGCGTGCAGCTTCAGGCCGAGCGCTTTCATGACCTTCATGATAGTCGCGAACTCGGGATTGCCAGTGCTGGAGAGGGCTTTATATAAACTTTCGCGTCCGAGGCCTGCGTCGCGGGCTACTTGAGTCATGCCTTGGGCGCGGGCGATGTTGTTGAGGGCTGAACGAATAAGCAGTCCGTCACCGGCATCCTCCTCGAAGCACGCTTCAAGATACTCAGCCATATCTTCAGGAGTCTTGAGGTGTTCCGCTATGTCGAAGTCTGTAAATTCAGTCATGGCTTACTCCTTTTTTTTCAAAGTCTGCTGCAATTTGCTTAGCGCGCTGGATATCGCGTTTCTGCGTTGATTTATCGCCGCCTATCAACAACAGGTAAACCACCTCCTCTCTACGAGTGAAATAAACCCGGTATCCAGGACCGTAGTGGATGCGCATTTCCGAAACGCCATTTCCTACTGTCTCACAGTCTCCGAAGTTGCCTGATTGTGCGTTATTCAACCTTGCCAGTACGCGTGCACGGGCCGGTTTATTGTTTAACGAATCAAGCCACTCCAGGAAATGCTTGGATTTCTTGAAGTGAATCATCTTGGATCGTATTCCTTGGGATACAGAATGACAAGTCACGATGCTCCGCAAAAGCAGTGCATCCCCATCGCAGACTCTGGTGCAAAACTGCGGGAGGGGAGCTTAGGGCGAGGGCTTTTGGCTGAACCAGCCGGCTGGTTCGGAGGGGGGTGTAAGGCGAATCAGTTTTTAAAGCGAGGTTGTCAAAAGGATGTCGATGATTGAGGCGCTTTCCTACGAGGTCATTGCACCTTGCGATACAGGCGACTCGGTCTTCCTGCTGGAACGAGGTGATGCTATCGCAGGCAAGCCAGCTCCCACAGTTTGGATTGTGTTCGATTCGAATGTGGAGGCCCTCCACAGAAATTTCCGACAGTGATTGGCGGTTGTCTCTAGGAAACTCAATCTCTAGTCTCCGAACACCACTGCAAACTCAGTGGTCGGGCGTCGCGGCCCGGATTTCTTCAGACGCAAAAGCGTCATCGTGTCCTTTCAGTTGGCGCTTTTTTATCGTCTACTGTGCGGCGCTATGGTGGCTGTGCGCGGGATACCTTCGGGTATGCCGGTGTTCTGGAGAGCCGGTCCGCGAACCCGCGTTCAGCTACCACCCCCATCGCATCGCGGCGATCAGTGGTAGCTCCTTTGTACTTCTCCGGAGCTTCACAATGATTAAACCTACCCCCAATCCCCCTTTTCGGCTGTTCACCGTAGCCGACGGAATCAGCACCGAAGACCTGTTGGTCAACCTCATTGAAACACTCGCCTCGGCTAACGCGCTGAGTTGCGACTTGGCGTTTAGCCTGGAAGGATCGAAGCGAGAGGAGTTGTTGGGCGTCGCTCAGTTGATCGAGCTGGCGGAGTTACTGGCTGATCGGGTGCACGATGCAGCCGGACAGACGGCTGCCGCGCGGAGCTAACAGCGCGACGCAGGTTAGTGTGGGAGCTGGCTTGCCTGCGATAGCATCGCCGCGGTGTATCTGAATGACCGTGTCGTTTGCATCGCAGGCAAGCCAGCTCCCACCTTTGTTTCGTGTTGCGTCATACAGACTGGAATGCTTCCAGTACCGAGTTGACTGTCGTGAATGCCCTATCCACCTGCGCCAACACCGGCCGCCTCAACACCAACACCGGCACCCCCCGCTCCCGTGCCACTTCCAGCTTCGGCTCGGTAGCCGTGCTGCCGCTGTTCTTGCTGATCAGCACATCAATCTGCCGCCGCTCAAACAGCGCCCGTTCATCCTCGATCAAAAACGGCCCACGGGCGCCAATCACTTCGCAGCGTTCATTGCCGGGGTACACATCCAGTGCGCGCAGTGTCCAGAACTGCTCGGCGGGGATTTCGTCGAGGTGTTGCAACGGTTCACGGCCCAGCGTGAACAGTGGTCGCTTGAAGGGTTTCAGAGCTTCAATCAACTCCGCCCAGTCACCGACTTCGCGCCAGTCATCACCCGCCTGTGGCTGCCACGCCGGGCGGCGCAGGGCCCAGCAGGGAATGCCACACACACCCGCAGCACGGGCGGCGTTGGCGCTGATCTGTGCGGCATACGGATGGGTCGCGTCCAGCACCAGCTCGATACCTTCATCGCGAATGAACTGCGCCAAACCTTCCGCGCCGCCATAGCCACCGACGCGCACCTGGCACGTAAGGTCGGTGGGAACGCGGCCAACACCCGCCAGGCTGTAGATATGTTCGGGCCCCAGTGTGCGGGCGATGGCCAGGGCTTCCGTCACGCCGCCCAACAGCAGGATGCGTTTCATAGCGGCTTGATCACTTCCAGCAGGGTGATCGGCAGCGCCTGGCGCCAGGTATCAAAGCCCCCCAGTGGCTGGGCCTGGGCCACATGAATGCGGGTCAGCTCGCCGCCGTGTTGTTCGCGCCAGGCCATCAGGGTCATTTCACTTTGCAGGGTCACGGCGTTGGCCACCAGCCGGCCGCCCGGGCGCAGGTGTTGCCAGCAAGTGTCGAGCACGCCGTCGCGGGTGACGCCGCCGCCGATGAAGATGGCGTCCGGCGCTTCCAGCCCGTTCAGGGCGTGGGGCGCGGTGCCGCGAATCAGTTGCAGGCCGGGGACGCCAAGGGCATCACGGTTATGTTCGATCAACAGTTGCCGGCCTTCATCGGCCTCGATGGCCAGGGCGCGGCAGCTGGGGTGGGCGCGCATCCATTCGATCCCGATGGAGCCGCTGCCCGCGCCCACGTCCCACAGCAGTTCACCGGGCATCGGCGCGAGGCGGGCGAGGGTCATGGCGCGCACGTCGCGCTTGGTCAGTTGGCCGTCGTGCCTGAAGGCCGAGTCCGGCAGCCCTGCCAGGCGTGACAGGCGCGCTGTGTTGGCGTCGGCCACGCAGTCGATGGCCAGCAGATTCAACGCGGCAATCGGTTCGCCAGGCCAATCCCGGGCGATGCCGTCGATGCGGCGCTCATCCGGCCCGCCGAGGTGTTCAAACACACTCAGGCGACTTGCGCCAAACCCGCGCTCGGCCAATTGTGTGGCAATCGCCGCCGGGCTCTGGCCGTCATTGCTCAGCACCAGCAAACGCACGCCGCTGGCCAGATGCGCATTCAGCGCCGCCATCGGCCGGGCAACCACCGATAGCGTCACTACCTCTTGCAACGGCCAGCCCAGACGCGCCGCCGCCAGGGACACGGAAGAGGGCGCCGGCAGGATCAGCAGCTCATTGGCGGGCACCTGTCGCGCCAGGCTCGCGCCTACGCCATAGAACATCGGGTCGCCGCTGGCCAGCACGCACACCGCTTCACCACGCCTGGCCAGCACCGGTTCCAGGGAAAACGGGCTGGGCCACAGCTGGCGTTCGCCACGGATACACACCGGCAACAAGTCCAGCTGGCGTTGGCCGCCAACAATGCGCGAGGCGCGCAACAAGGCGTGCCGGGCGTTTCTGCCCAGGCCCTTGAAGCCGTCTTCACCGATGCCTACTACTGTCAGCCAGGGCGACATATGAATTCCTTGAACGACATCCGACGGGCAGGCTTTTCATGCCGCCGGACAAAGCAGGCATAATACCGCGCCTTTACCCGTGAACCGGTAGCCCCGTGAAACCAACACCACTGTCCAATACCTTGCGCCCCTCGGCCTGTCCGGGGTTGCTGCGTATTGTCCAGGCGTTGGATGGCGGGATTTGCCGCATCAAACTGGCGGGCGGTTCGATCCGTGCCGAGCAGGCGTTTGCCGTGGCCGACGCCGCCCAGGCCCATGCCGGCGGGGTGATCGAGGCGACCAACCGCGCCAACCTGCAGATTCGCGGGATCGGCGCCGAACAGGATGCATTGATCGCCGCCTTGCTGGCCGCCGACCTGGGCCCCAAGCGTGCCGCCGGTGATGATGTGCGCAACCTGATGCTCAGCCCCAGTGCCGGCATTGACCGCGAGATGCTGTTCGATACCCGACCGTTGGCCGACCAGATCCTCACCACCCTGGAAACCCACCCGCGTTTCCATGAGCTGTCGGCCAAGTTCGCCGTGCAACTGGACGGCGGTGAAGCCCTGGCGATGCTCGAGCATCATCACGACCTGTGGCTGTCAGCCTTCGATGCCAATGGCAACACGCTGTTGGCATTCGGCCTGGCAGGCTGCCCGGCGCGGGATGCGCCCTTGGCGGCGGTACCTTTGGCGCAAGGGCATGCACTGGTGGTGGCGGTGCTGGAGCGGTTCCTTGAACTGGCCCGGCCTGATCAAACCCGCATGCGCCACCTGCTGGCTGAAACCGCTGTGGATAACTTTTTGCGGCAGCTGAATATGCCATTGCAGCCGGTTGATGGCTTTTCCAGGCACTACAACCCCGCGCCGCTGCACCTGGGAAGTTATCCACAGCGCCAAAAAAACCAGGTCTACGTCGCCGCCGTCGCACCCTTGGGCCGCCTGGATTCGGCGATGCTCAGGGGCGCTGCGCAACTGGCCGTCGACCATGGCGACGCCACCTTGCGTGTCACGCCATGGCAAGGCCTGCTGCTGCCCAATATCCAGGATGCGTCGGCTGTCACCGAACGCCTCGAACAGCTTGGCTTTTTGTGTTCGGTGGACCAACCCCTCGCACGGATGATCGCCTGCACCGGCGCCGGCGGTTGCGCCAAAGGCCTGTCCGACACCAAGGCCGACGCCGTGCAACTGGCCGCGCTTGCGCCCGGCCACAGCGTGCACCTGTCCGGCTGCCCGCGTTCCTGCGCGGCCGCACACACCGCGCCGGTCACCCTGCTGGCGGTAAGCCCCGGCCACTACGACCTCTATTTTCGCGACGCAGGCCTGCCCGGTTTCGGCCGCCTGCACGCGCGCACTCTTTCTATTGAAGCGGCGGGCGCCTTGTTGCGCGCTCACCCACGGAGCAACACCGATGATTGATTACATCCGCGACGGTCAGGAGATCTATCGCAACTCCTTCGCGATCATTCGCGCAGAAGCCCGGCTTGATCGCATCCCTGCCGACCTGGAAAAACTCGCGGTGCGGGTGATTCATGCCTGCGGCATGGTCGACGCCATCGACGGCCTGCAATTTTCCGAAGGTGCCGGCAAGGCCGGGCGCGAAGCCCTGGCCGCTGGCGCGCCGATCCTGTGTGATGCGCGGATGGTCTCCGAAGGCGTGACCCGTACGCGCCTGCCGGCCAACAATCAGGTGATCTGCACCCTGCGCGACGACAGCGTGCCGGAGTTGGCCCGCGAGCTGGGCAACACCCGTTCCGCCGCCGCCCTGGAGCTGTGGCGCCCGCACCTGGAAGGCAGTGTGGTGGTGATCGGCAATGCGCCGACAGCGCTGTTTTACCTGCTGGAAATGCTCGACGCCGGCGCGCCAAAACCTGCACTGATCCTTGGGTTCCCGGTGGGCTTTGTCGGCGCCGCCGAATCCAAGGCGATGCTGGCGGCAGACAGCCGCGGCGTACCGTTCGTGATCATGCAGGGCCGCCTGGGCGGCAGTGCGATGGCCGCCGCCGCGGTCAACGCCTTGGCCACGGAGGTCGAATAATGCCGGCACGCGGACGTTTGATCGGCCTGGGCGTAGGCCCCGGCGATCCGGAACTGATTACCCTCAAAGCCCTGCGCCTGCTGCGCGAATCGCCGGTGGTGGCGTACTTCGTGGCCAAGGGCAAGAAGGGCAACGCCTTCGGCATCATCGAAGACCATTTGGTGCCCCAGCAAACCCTGATGCCGCTGGTGTACCCGGTGACCACTGAAGTGTTGCCGGCGCCGCTGTCCTACGAGCAAGTGATCAGCGATTTCTACGACACCGCCAGTGTCGACGTTGCGGCACACCTGGACGCGGGGCGCGATGTGGCGGTGATCTGTGAAGGCGACCCGTTCTTCTACGGCTCCTACATGTATTTGCACGACCGCCTGGCCGAGCGCTACGAAGCCCAGGTGATCCCGGGTGTGTGCTCGATGCTCGGTGGCGCCTCTGTACTGGGCGCACCGTTGGTGTACCGCAACCAGAGCCTGTCGGTGCTTTCCGGCGTGCTGCCCCATGACGAACTCAAGCGTCGCCTGGCGGATGCCGACGCGGCGGTGATCATGAAGCTGGGGCGCAACTTCACCAAGGTGCGTCAGGTACTGGAAGAATTGGGATTGGCGAGCCGGGCGTTGTACGTCGAGCGCGCGACCATGGCCAATCAGAAAATCGTCGCTCTGGATCAGGTCGATCCGACGTCCTCGCCGTATTTCTCGTTGATCATCGTTCCCGGTGAAAGGTGGCAAGGCTGATGACGGCTCCCGCGATTGTCATCCTGGGGCAGGGCAGCCTCGCCACGGCCCGCGCTATCCAGCAGGTGTATCCCGACGCACTGATCCACGGCCTGGCCGGGCGGGTCGAGGGCGCAGATCAGGCCTATAACGAATTCGGCGCCACAGTGCGCCAGTTGTATCAACAGGGCACGCCGATCATCGCCCTGTGTGCCGCCGGGATTGTGATCCGCACCCTGGCGCCGCTGCTGCTGGAGAAGGGCATCGAGCCTGCTGTGCTGGCCGTCGCCGAAGACGGCAGCGCGGTGGTGCCGTTGCTCGGTGGCCTCGGTGGTGTAAACGTGATGGCGCGGGAAATCGCCGCTGCCCTGGACGTTGCCGCCGCGATCACCACCAGTGGCGAGCTGCGTTTTGGTACCTGCCTGCTTAACCCGCCCCATGGTTATCAGCTGGGGGATCTGGAGCTGGGCAAACGCTTTGTCTCGGATTTGCTGGCTGGCGAATCAGTACGCATTGAAGGCGCGGCGCCGTGGCTGGATCAGGCCAACTTGCCCCAGGATCAACAGGCGCGCCTGGCGATTCACGTCGGCAGTGCCGAGCGCACACCTGCGGCCAATGAGTTGCTGATTTATCCGAAGACGGTGCTGGTTACCTGCCAGCCGGGGCCGCAACTGGCCGGGCGAATTCGTGCGGCGTTGCAGGATGCCGGGCTCGCCGTGCAGTCCCTGGCTTGCCTGCTGGCGGCTGAAACGGAGATGGCCGATTCGTCATTGCACGAAGCGGCGTTGGAGCTGGGCGTGCCATTGCGCTTCGCCGATCTGGCGCCTCAGGCGGACATTGCGATCACGGTGGCCGAGGCTCCTCTGGACCTGTCCCTGATCGGTCGTCCCCGTGGCCGCCTCGCGGTGATCGGTCTGGGCCCCGGCGCTGCCGAACTGATGGTTCCGGCAGTAAAAGCCGAGCTGGCCCGCTGCACTGACGTGCTGGGTTACGAAACCTATGTGCGCATGGCCGGGCCGTTCCGCGCGGACCAGATCCAGCATTGCACCGACAATCGCGAAGAGATGCAGCGCGCGCGTCATGCCTTTGAGCTGGCGGCGCAGGGGCGTTCGGTGGTGGTGGTGTCTTCGGGTGACCCGGGTGTATTCGCCATGGCCGCCGCGGTGATCGAAGCCTTGCACGAGTCCAGCGACCCGGCCTGGCATCAGGTCGACCTGGAGATTTTGCCGGGCGTGTCGGCATCCCTCGCCACGGCGGCCCAGGCAGGTGCCCCGCTGGGGCATGACTTCTGTGTGATGTCACTGTCGGACAACCTCAAACCCTGGTCGATCATCGAGAAGCGCCTGGACCTGGCGTCCCAGGCCGACCTGGCGCTGGCGTTCTATAACCCGATCTCCCGTGCGCGGCCCTGGCAGTTGGGACGCGCCCTGGAAATCGTCGCGCAGCACCGCACGCCTGAAACACCGGTGGTCTTGGGCCGTGACATCGGTCGCCCGGGCCAGACCCTGCGAGTCACCACCCTGGGGCAACTGACGCCGGAGCAGGTGGACATGCGCACCATGGTGCTGATCGGTTCGTCCACCACCTGCGTCTTTGCGCGGGCAGGTGGTGGCGAGTGGGTCTACACGCCACGTTGGTACGGCGAGAAACCCGCCTCCTGAAAACAACGGCGGCCCCGCCATGGGGCCGCCTTGAAACGTCAGTCATTTATGCCGGAAAGGTCTGCTTGCCGAGGTTTTTTTGCATCGGCTCAAGTCATACCTTTCTCTACGGCTTGAAGAAAAGCACGGCGCTTTTGTGTGCCGCCGCCTCATCCCCAGCGTTTACTCAGCTGCGCCGCCTGCAGTGATTTTTCCTGCGGGTCGCGGCGCGTCCCGTGGTCAATTTCCAGCAGCTCAAAATCCCCGGCAAGTCGACTAGTGTTGGCGTTGAGCCCCATGTTGGGGGTTATGGAGAAATGACTATGGAGCGAAACAACAAACGGATCAACAGCGCAAAAAGGAGGAAGCTGATTGCCGCTTACCGGCTTCCGGGCGCGCCCGGCCTGGCGTCGGGGTTGAGCGCGCCGGTGAAGCCCGAGGCGGATGATGAGCTGGACGCGGCGGTGGTGAACAACAGCGTCATGTCGTTTGTGCAAGGCATGACCAGCCTCAACAAGGAGTACACCCGCAAAAGCTATTTGCTGGCGAGCAGCTACGTCAGCGATGTGCTGCGGGTCGCCCGGGGCACAGAGGCCTGGTACAACGAATTCATCAAGGTCATGAGCAGCCTCGGCTGGATGCCGGTCAGGAGCAGTTTCGAGCGGGTGTACACCTCTCGCAAGGGGCTGTCGGTACAGCTGGCGGCGCTGAACCTGATGGCGGCCACCGTGGCCTCGACGTTTCTGTCGGGGCCGCTGATCAGTGTATTGCCCAAACGGGTGGCGGAGGCGGTTGAAGCCTTGAAGCAGCTCCCGGCCTCATTTGAGTTATTCAAGCGAAATACCACCACGCGTGACGGTGGCGATTTCGGCTTGGCGTCCTGCTCGGAAATCGCCGGGGAAGTTTCGATGGTGCTGGTGACGTACAGCTCTCACGGCGTCAGCAAGCAACTGGGCATACCGTTTCTGGAGTGGGACAGTGCATCCGTCGAGGCCTTCAGTGGCCGCACGTGCCTGGTGCTGAACAGCTCGGTGGTCAACGAAGACACGATTCAACTGCTGCGGGACAGCGCAGGGGACAAGGTCCGCCTGGCTATCGCCAACTACAGGATTTGATCTACGGCACCAGGTAACCGCGTACACCGGTGAAGATGATTTGTGCGGCCAGGGCGCACACGAACAGCCCCATCAACCGGCTGACAATCTGCAAGCCCTGGTCGCCGAGGATGCGTTCGATACGGTTGGACAGGTACAGCACCACGCCCACCGTCAGGCTGGCCAGGGCGATACTGAGGATCGCGGTGATCTTGTCGTCCCAGTGCGGCTGGCTGACGCCCATCACCAGCAGCGCACCGATGGTGCCGGGGCCGACGGTCAGGGGAATGGTCAGCGGCACGATGGTCACGTCCTGCTGCACGTTGTCGGTCTGCACCGCTGACTTGCCCTGGGCCATGCCCAGGGCCGAGATGAACAGCACACTGCCTGCGCCGATGCGGAAGGCGTCGACGGTGATGCCGAACACACTGAAAATCACCCGGCCGAACAGGTAGAGCAACACGCTCGATACCAGGGTGGCGAGGGCCACTTTCCAGGCCAGGCGCCGCCGCTCCTTGCTGGAGTAACCGCGAGTCAGGCTGATAAAGCAGGAGAGCACGAAGAAGGGGCTGTAGAGCACCAGCATCTTCAGGTAAACGCTGAATAGCACGTGGAGCATGGTGGGAGCTCGCAGCGAAGGAGGGCGAGCGGGAGTTTATCAGGCCTGTGGCAGAGCGCTATCTGTGAAGCGACAACAATCCAATGTGGGAGCGGGCTTGCTCGCGAAAGCGGTGTATCAGTCAAACATGTAGTGGCTGACGCACCGCTTTCGCGAGCAAGTCGAATCGTCGCACCGCCGCTCCCACATTTTGATCTGCGTCATGCATGGGTCAGGTGGGAGCGTGCTCAGGGCGCTGTTGGCGCTGTGCCACCCAGTACTCCACCAACTCGCGTAATTGCGACAACTCCACCGGCTTGGCCATGTGCCCGTCCATCCCGGCCTGGCGTGCACGCTCTTTATGTTCCGAAAGAATGTGCGCGGTGAGTGCCACGATTGGCGTACGAATCCGCTGGTTGCTGACTTCCCACGCGCGCAGTTGCTGGGTGGCGGAGAAGCCGTCGAGGATCGGCATTTCACAGTCCATCAACACCAGGTCGTAGCGCTGGGCCTTCATTGCCTGCAGGGCTTCTTCGCCGTTGCTGGCGGTGTCCGGCTGCAGGTTGAGCTTGCCGAGCATGCCGCGAATCACCTTGGTGGAGATACTGTTGTCCTCCGCCACCAGGATCCGGAAGTCACTCGGCACGGTCACCGGGGCCGGCGCGCTGATCGCCGGCTGGCGTGGCTGCACGGAGCCCTTGCTGCGCTGGGTCAACTCATCGGCAAGGGTGGTCTTGAGGGTATAGCCGGCCACGGGTTTGGCGAGGATGCGCTTGATCCCGCAGTTGCGCGCGATGATCTTGCTCGGCGCATTGCTGATGCCGGTGAGCATGATCAGCAGGATGTCGTGGTTCAGGCTCGGGTCTTCCTTGATCTTCGCCGCCAGTTGCATGCCGGTCATGCCGGGCATGTTCTGGTCCAGCAGCACCACGTCAAAATAGTCCCGCAGGTGCGCCTTGGTGCGCAGCAGCGCCAGGGCTTCCTTGCCCGAAGGCACGGCACTCACGTTCAGGCCCCAGGCCGTGCATTGCTGCACCAGCACTTTGCGGCAGGTGTCGTTGTCGTCCACCACCAGCACGCGCGCGCCCTTGAGCGGGCCGTCGAGGTCGGAGGTCGGGTGCTCCAGGCGTTCCGGGTCCAGCGGCAAGGTCAGCCACAGGGTGCTGCCTTGCTGGCTGCCACTCTTGATGCCGAATTCGCCGTTCATCAACAGGATCAGCTGGCGGGCAATGACCAGGCCCAGATGGCCGCTCAGGCGGGTGGCAGAGAGGAAGTTCTTGCTGTGCAACTCGCTGTGCAGCAGGGCGTCGCGCTCGGCGGGTTCCATCGGCAGGCCGCTGTCTTGCACGGCAATGCGCAGGCGCGGTTTGCTGCTGCGCTCGTCCAGTGCGACGACGATCAGTACTTCGCCTTCATCGGTTTTTTGCAGGGCATTTTCCAGCAGGCTCAACAGTGCCTGGCGCAGCCGCGTCGGGTCGCCGCTGATCACCCGGGGTACCTGGGGCTGGATAAAGCTGATCAGCTCGACGTTCTGCTGCTCGGCCTTGGCGCGGAAAATACTCAGGCAGTCTTCGATCAGCGCGTTGAGGTCGAACTGCACATCGTCCAATTCGATCTGCCCGGATTCCAGCTTGGAGATGTCGAGAATCTCGTTGATCAGGGTGAGCAGTTCGTTGCCGGCGCTGTGGATGGTTTGCACGTAGTCGCGTTGCTTGACTGAAAGCGGGGTGCCCAGCAGCAGTTCGGTCATGCCCAGCACGCCGTTCATGGGCGTGCGAATTTCGTGGCTGATCTTCGCCAGGAATTCGGCCTTGGCGGCGATTTCGGCGTTGCTGGCCGCCAGGTCGCGGCTGAGGCTGAAGTTGTCTTCGGTGATGGCGCGCTGGCGTTCGCCCAGGGCCAGGCTCATCAACAGGCCACTGAGGCAGATAAAGCCGAGCAGGGTGATGATCAAGCCTTGTGGCGGCACCAGCGTCAGGCCCAGCAAGGCCGGGAGAATAATCAGCGTGCCGATGTTGAAGATCACCATCGCCAGCATGAACAGGCGCGCCGGGCGGTAGCCCTTTTGCCAGTGATAGGCCGAGACGAACAACATGCTCAGGCCGGCCAGCGCCACCAGGGCGTAGGTGATGATGTTCAGGGGCAAGGTGTTGACGAACAGCAGCAACAGGCCGGTCAGGACGATCAGCAGGATGTCGGCCATCAACAGCTTGTTCAGCGGATGCGGGCCCAGTGGCGCAAAGAAGCGGTAGGCAAACATCAGCCCGCACGGCGCGGTCAGCAGCAGGGCGAGGTAGGCACCGGGGGTTTGTACCGCGTGCCAGTTCGGCAACCACGGGCCCAGCACGTTGAGCAGCAGCGCAAGGCTGAGCAGCAACAGCAATTCGCAGGCGGCGAGCCACAGGCTGCTGCGGGAGCGATGGTAGGCGTAGCGGGTGAGGTTGTGCAGGATCAGCATCACCAGGCAACCGAACAGCAGCCCGTAGATCAGCGTCTGGTTCTGGTTGGCCGCAGCCAGCACGGCCGGCTCAAGGGTGATGTAGGGGCGCAGCTCGTGTTCCGAGACCATGCGCAGGTACACGTCCAGCGGCTTCTGGCTTTGCGGCATCGGCAGCATGAAGTCGCTGCTGGGCAGCGGGCGCTCGGCCTGGGGCTGGCGGGTGCCGGTAGCTTCCTGCTCCACCAGGGTGTCGCCGTCGAGTACATACAGGTTCAGGTGTGACAGGTCAGGGGCGAATACCCGCAGCACTTGCTCGTGTTTGCCGGGTTGCAGCCTGAAGCGTACCCACAACGCACCGTCCGGTTGCGCGGCGGTAATCCGGTCCAGTTCGATGGGGCTGAATTGATTGATGTAGCGGGGCGAGCGGATGTCGCTCAGTTGCAGATCGGCCTGTTCATCAAGCAATACTGCCCAGCCACTGCCTTGTGCGGCGGCCTGGGCCGGGAGCAAGCAGAGCAAGGTCAGCAGACTGACAGTGAAACCTATGGCGATCCTGAGCCAGCGCACGGCGAAATCCCTTCGTAGGTTGATGCATGGGTATAACTATGCGCGGGGCCACAAGCGTAGGGCAAGGGCCAGAGGCCCCTGCCTAACCGAACGGATAGCTGTTTACTGACTTTCGCCACGCTCACGGGCAATGGCGCGGTAGCCAATGTCGGTGCGGTAGAAGCAGCCTTTCCAGTCGATCTTCGCCGCCAGCTTGTAAGCCTGTTGCTGGGCGGCATCTACGCTGCTGCCCATGGCGGTTGCGCACAGTACGCGACCACCGGCGGTGACGACCTTGCCATCCTTGAGCGCGGTGCCCGCGTGGAACACCTTGCCTTCCAGCGTAGCAGCCGCGTCCAGACCTTCAATCACATCGCCCTTGGCGTAGTCGGCCGGGTAGCCGCCGGCGGCCAGCACGATGCCGACGCTCGGGCGCGGGTCCCACTGGGCTTCGACCTTGTCCAGGGCCTGGGCCAGCGCAGCTTCCACCAACAGCACCAGGCTCGATTGCAGGCGCAGCATCACCGGTTGGGTTTCCGGGTCGCCGAAGCGGCAGTTGAACTCGATGACTTTCGGGTTACCGGCCTTGTCGATCATCAAGCCGGCGTACAGGAAACCGGTGTACACATTGCCTTCGTCGGCCATGCCGCGCACGGTTGGCCAGATGACCAGGTCCATCACGCGCTTGTGCACTTCGGCGGTAACCACTGGCGCCGGGGAGTAGGCACCCATGCCGCCGGTGTTCGGGCCGCTGTCGCCGTCACCCACACGTTTGTGGTCCTGGCTGGTGGCCATCGGCAGTACGTTCTTGCCGTCGACCATCACGATGAAGCTGGCTTCTTCGCCGTCGAGGAACTCTTCGATCACCACGCGCGAACCGGCTTCACCGAAAGCGTTGCCGGCGAGCATGTCGCGCACGGCGTCTTCGGCTTCAGCCAGGGTCATTGCGACGATCACGCCTTTACCGGCGGCCAGGCCGTCGGCCTTGATCACGATCGGTGCACCGACTTCACGCAGGTAGGCCAGGGCCGGCTCGATCTCGGTGAAGTTCTGGTAGTCGGCGGTCGGGATCTTGTGGCGCGCCAGGAAATCCTTGGTGAAGGCTTTCGAGCCTTCCAGCTGGGCAGCGCCGGCGGTTGGGCCGAAGCAGTCCAGGCCGCGGCTGCGGAACAGGTCCACAACGCCAGCTACCAAGGGCACTTCCGGGCCGACGATGGTCAGGGAAACGTTTTTCTCGGCAAAGTCCGCCAGTTGCTCAAGGGCCAACACGTCGATGGCGACGTTTTCGCACTTGGCTTCAATGGCGGTACCGGCGTTGCCGGGGGCGACGAAAACTTTCTGGACACGTGGGTCCTGGGCAACTTTCCAGGCCAGGGCGTGTTCACGGCCACCGCTGCCAATGATCAAAACATTCATTTCAAAAACCTCGGATGACGCTGAATTCTGACCGTTCCCACGCTCTGCGTGGGAATGCCTCTTGTGACGCTCTGCGTCACGCTTTGGGACGCGGAGCGTCCCGGCCTGCATTCCCACGCAGAGCGTGGGAACGAGCAATCAGTGACGGAAGTGGCGCATGCCGGTGAAGACCATGGCAATGCCGGCTTCATCAGCCGCTGCAATCACTTCTGCGTCACGCATCGAGCCGCCCGGTTGGATCACGGCGGTAACACCGGCTTTCGCGGCGTTGTCCAGGCCATCACGGAACGGGAAGAATGCGTCGGACGCCATCACCGAACCCTGCACCTGCAAGCCGGCATGTTCCGCCTTGATCGCAGCGATGCGTGCCGAATTCACGCGGCTCATCTGGCCCGCGCCGACACCGATGGTCTGGCGGTTCTTGGCGTAGACGATGGCGTTGGATTTAACGTACTTGGCGACTTTCCAGGCGAAGATCAGGTCGTTGATTTCCTGTTCGGTCGGGGCGCGCTTGGTCACCACTTTCAGATCGGCGCTGCCGATCATGCCGATGTCGCGGCTCTGTACCAGCAAGCCGCCGTTGACGCGCTTGTAGTCCCAGGCAGCGGCACGCTCGGCCGACCACTCGCCGCAGGCCAGCAGGCGCACATTGGCCTTGGCGGCAACGATGGCGCGAGCCTCTTCACTGACGGATGGCGCGATGATCACTTCAACGAACTGACGCTCGACGATCGCCTTGGCGGTCTCGGCATCCAGCTCACGGTTGAAGGCGATGATGCCGCCGAAGGCCGACTCGGTGTCGGTGGCGTAGGCCAGTTCGTACGCCTGGCGGATACCGCCTTCAGCGTCCGGGCTCACGGCCACGCCGCACGGGTTGGCGTGCTTGACGATCACGCAGGCTGGCTTGACGAAGCTCTTCACACATTCCAGCGCGGCGTCGGTGTCGGCCACGTTGTTGTACGACAGCTCTTTGCCTTGCAGTTGGGTCGCGGTGGCGATGCCGACTTCAGCAGGCTTGGCCTCAACATAGAACGCCGCGCTCTGGTGCGGGTTCTCGCCGTAGCGCATTTCCTGGGCCTTGATGAACTGGCTGTTGAAGGTGCGCGGGAACTGGCTGCGACCTTCTGTGCTGAGGGTTTCAGCGGCCTGGTTCACGGTGCCCATGTAGTTGGCGATCATGCCGTCGTAGGCAGCGGTGTGTTCGAAGGCCTTGAGCATCAGGTCGAAGCGCTGGGCGTAGGTCAGGCCGCCGGCTTTCAGGCTTTCCAGTACGTTGGCGTAGTCGCTGGCGTTCACCACGATGGCCACGTCTTTGTGGTTCTTGGCTGCCGAGCGAACCATGGTCGGGCCGCCGATATCGATGTTTTCGATGGCGGTCGGCAGGTCGCAGCCTGGCTTGTTGATGGTGGCTTCGAACGGGTACAGGTTAACGGCCACCAGGTCGATCGGCTTGATGCCGTGCTCGCTCATGATGGCGTCGTCGATACCGCGACGACCGAGGATCCCGCCGTGGATTTTCGGGTGCAGGGTCTTGACCCGACCGTCCATCATTTCTGCGAAACCGGTGTAGTCCGCCACTTCCACTGCGGCCACGCCGTTGTCCTGCAGCAGTTTGAAGGTCCCGCCGGTGGAGAGAATCTCCACGCCCAGGGCTTCCAGCTCCCGGGCAAATTCGAGGATCCCGGTCTTGTCGGAGACACTGATCAAGGCACGGCGGATCGGCAGGCGGGTAGTCTGGTCGGTCATTTCAATTTCCATCAAAAGCAAAGGAGTCAGCAAAAAAGGCGTCCGTTTTTACGCGGGCGCCTTTCTGGTTTGATTGAATGCTTACAGCAAATCGTACTGCTTGAGTTTCTTGCGCAGCGTGCCACGGTTCAGACCGAGCAGCTCACTGGCCTTGGTCTGGTTGCCCTTGACGTAGTTCATCACGCTTTCGAGCAACGGCGCTTCGACTTCGGAGAGCACCAGGTTGTACACGTCCGTGACGGCAGCGCCCTCAAGGTGGGCGAAATAATTGTGCAGCGCCTTCTCGACACTCCCGCGAAGGGTCTGGCCTTCTTCGCTCGGCGTGTTGAGGTGCTGTTTCAAATTGACGTTGTCGCTCACGGGTGTTGTTCCACTCACTAAAGTCTCGGTCATCATCGTCATGCGGCCACCCCTTCTCCGTCCCCTGTCACCAGGCTCTTGTAACGCTCGGAGAAGAACTCACGAACGTTGGCGCACTGTGCTTCCGTATCATCCAAACGATTGAAGTGGGCGCGAAACTCCCTGGCGCCCGGCAAGGTTGCGAGATACCAGCCCACATGCTTGCGAGCAATGCGTACTCCCATCACGTCTCCGTAGAAGGCGTGCAGGGCGGCCAGATGCTCTAGCAGAATACGTTCCACCTCGATCAGCTCCGGTGCCGGCAAGGTTTCGCCGGTACGCAGAAAATGCTCGATCTCACGAAAAATCCACGGCCGCCCCTGGGCAGCCCGGCCAATCAACAGGCCATCGGCGCCGGTCGCGTGCAGCACGCGCCGGGCTTTCTCGGCTGAGTCGATGTCGCCGTTGGCAAAGACGGGAATCGACACCGCCTGCTTGATCGCGGCAATGGTGTCGTACTCGGCTTCACCGGTGTAAAGGTCGGCGCGGGTGCGGCCATGCACCGCCAGCGCTGTAATGCCCGCCTGCTCGGCGATCTTCGCCACCGTCAGGCCATTCTTGTTGTCCCGGTCCCAACCGGTGCGGATCTTCAGGGTGACCGGCACATCCACTGCTGCGACAACGGCATGCAGGATCTCGCTCACCAACTGCTCATCCTTCAACAGGGCAGAACCTGCGGCCTTGTTGCAGACCTTCTTGGCCGGGCAACCCATGTTGATATCAATAATCTGCGCCCCCAACTCCACGTTGGCCCGGGCCGCATCCGCCAGCATCTGCGCATCACCGCCGGCGATCTGTACCGAGCGGGGCTCGGGATCACCTTCGTGGATCATGCGCATCCGCGATTTGCGGGTGTTCCACAGGCTCATGTCGCTGGTGACCATTTCCGAGACTACAAGCCCTGCGCCCAAACGCTTGCAAAGCTGACGAAAGGGCTGGTCGGTGACGCCCGCCATCGGGGCGAGGATCAAGCCGTTGTGCAATGTGTATGGGCCGATGCGTACCGCCGACATAGGACTTCCCTGTTGTGGGGCCGGATCATTAGAGTTCGAAAAAGGGTTGGCATGATACCCGCTCTCGATGACTGGATAAAGGCTGAATTGGATAAAATCTGAGCAGTTATTTTCTTATCGCCGCAGGTTTGGTCAAAGGCGATGCAGTCAATAATCTGCCGTCAAGCACCGGCCAGGCAGCCGTTTCACTCGGGGGAGTGGAAGCTCAGGCTGTAATTCACCGCTTTGTTGCCCGGGTCGAGGATGTCCAGGGCAATGTGGATCGGCGTCTGGGAGGGCATCTCGGTCACGCCTGCCAACTCGCCGCTGAGGTATTCGGCGGGTTTGAAGCGACGGCTGGCGATCATATTCCCGTTCATGTCGGCAAAGCGTAGCTCCAGCAGCGGGAACGGTTGGGAGAATGTCGCGCGGTTATAGATGATCGCGTCTACCACCAGGGCACCGGCAAACTCCGGGTGGCTGCGCACCACCAGGTTGCTGCTCTTGATGTGGGCGATATCGACCCGGGATGGCACGGTGCAGCCCAGTTTCGGGCACAGTTCCTGGAACCATGGGCGGTAGGCGTCCTGGCGTGCCAGGTCGTCGAATTGGTAGGCGACGTATTGTCCCGCCAGGCCGGCGGCGGCCAGCAGCACCAGCAAGCCCCAGAACAAACGGCGGCCCCAGCCGGAGGAGCGCTTCCGGGAATACAGGTGCAGCGGGTCGTCTTCCAGGTCCGAAAGCAGGTCGTCGTGGGCGCCGGCCTCGGGGCGAGGGCGCTTGCGTTTGGGCTGCGGGCGTTCCGGTTGTTCGGGTTCCGGCTCGTCTGCTACGGCGGTTACCGGTGGGTCGAGTTCGTCATCGGTGGGGCTTGTGTGCAGCGGTGGTTCGTCGTCCGGCTCGACCGCTTCAAACGACATCGACGGTTCGGTGCGCTTGGGTTTGCCTGGGCTTGCCTTGGCCGGTTGCGGTTCCTCGTCGACCGTTTGCGGGGCTTGGGCCCGTTCATCCCGGGGTTCGCTGAACAGGCTGGAGGCCCATTGCTCTTCCTCGGCCTTGGCCGTATCACGGCTGGCGCTGAGGGCATCTTCCTTTTGCCGACGATCGGCGCCGGGCTGGCGACGGTCGGCACCCACGGGTTGGGTGTGCTGGATCTCGCGGCGTTCCAGCTTGGCCAGTTCTACGTCGAGGTCCAGGTTATCCAGGTCCAGCTCTTCGGCGGTCCATTGCTTCTGGCTGATGGCTCGCGGCGCTTGGGGTGGCGGTTCTACGGCTGCCGGCGGCTCTGCCGCAGGTGGTGCCTGGGGCGCGGGCGCATTGGCGCGCTGCTCCAGCAGTTGGCGAGCGGCATTGAACACTTGCAGGCACGACCCACAGCGCACCACGCCACGGGCCACGCTCAATTGAGCGTGGTTGATGCGAAAGCGTGCTTGGCAGTGTGGGCACTGGGTGACGAAACTGTCGGTCATGCGGCCATCCGATTCATGCAGGCGCTCATTCTAGCGCCGACGACCACTGATGCGTACCCAGCCATCGCGGTTGGCGATCGGATCCAGCTCAAAATCCTGGGCGTAGGCGGCGGCAACATCTTCGCCCTGTTCGGCGAGGATGCCCGACAGCGCCAGGCGGCCGCCCGGCTTGACCAGGCTCGACAGCTGCGGCGCCAGGGAAACCAGCGGCCCGGCAAGGATATTGGCCACCAGCACGTCGGCTTGCACCTGGGGCAATTGCTCCGGCAGGTACAGCGGGAATTTCTCTTCAGCGATGTTATTGCGCCCGGCGTTATCGCGGGAGGCTTCCAGGGCTTGCACGTCGATATCGGTACCGACCGCTTCCTTGGCGCCCAGCAGCAGGGCAGCGATCGCCAGGATCCCCGAGCCACAGCCGAAGTCCAGCACGTTGCAGTCTTTCAGGTCCTGGCCATCGAGCCATTCCAGGCACAGCGCGGTGGTGGGGTGGGTGCCGGTGCCGAACGCCAGGCCCGGGTCCAGCAGCAGGTTCACGGCGTCAGGCTCGGGGGCGGCGTGCCAGCTCGGCACGATCCACAGGCGCTGGCCAAAACGCATTGGCTGGAAGTTGTCCATCCAGCTGCGTTCCCAGTCCTGGTCTTCGATGATTTCGCTGTGATGCTCCGGCAGCGGGCCGCCGGTGAGCAGTTCCATGTGGGCCAGGACGCTGGCGGCATCGGTGCCGTCTTCGAACAGGGCCAGCAGATGGGTGTGGGACCACAGCGGGGTGGTGTTGAGCTCGGGTTCGAAGATCGGCTGGTCTTCGGCGTCCATGAAGGTCACCGACACGGCGCCCACTTCGAGGAACGCGTCTTCGTAGGTTTCGGCTTGTTCTGGGCTGATGGCGAGACGGACTTGCAGCCAAGGCATGGCGGGCACCTTTGAAAAAATGAGTGTGCAGCGGGGTAGGGCTGCGAAAGACGCGCAAGTTTACGCGAGCGAACAGCAGAAGACGACTGTACTGCTGGTGTACACAGAACAAAATGTGGGAGCGGGCTTGCTCGCGAATGCGGTGTGTCAGTAATGGATGTGTTGACTGGCACACCGCATTCGCGAGCAAGCCCGCTCCCACAAGGGGAATGTATCCATCCAGAAAAATCGGGTGGGCAGAAACAACAAAACCGCCCGAAGGCGGCTTTGTTGGGTGGAGCACTTCGCTTACTGATTAGCCAGCTTGTGTTCCAGGTAGTGAATGTTCACACCACCTTCGCAGAAGCCTTCATCGCGAACCAAGTCCCGATGCAGCGGGATGTTGGTCTTGATGCCGTCTACCACAATTTCGTCCAGGGCATTACGCATACGGGCCATGGCCTCGTCGCGGGTGGCGCCCCAGGTGATCAGCTTGCCGATCAGCGAGTCGTAGTTGGACGGAACCTTGTAGCCGCTGTACAGGTGCGAATCCACACGTACGCCGTTGCCGCCGGGCGCGTGGAAATGCTTGACCAGGCCAGGGCTTGGGATAAAGGTTTTCGGGTCTTCGGCGTTGATCCGGCACTCCAGGGAGTGGCCGTGGATCTTCACATCATCCTGGGTAAACGACAGCTTGTTGCCAGCGGCGATGCTCAGCATCTCCTTGACGATGTCGATACCGGTGACCATCTCCGAAACCGGATGCTCTACCTGCACACGAGTGTTCATCTCGATGAAGTAGAAACGGCCGTTCTCGTACAGGAACTCGAAAGTGCCCGCGCCACGGTAGTTGATGTCGATGCACGCCTTGACGCAGCGAGCCAGTACTTCCTGGCGAGCTGTTTCGTCCAGGCCCGGTGCCGGCGCTTCTTCCAGCACCTTCTGGTGACGACGTTGCAGCGAGCAATCGCGGTCACCCAGGTGGATGGCGTGGCCCTGGCCGTCGGACAGTACCTGCACTTCCACGTGACGTGGGTTGGTCAGGTACTTTTCTAGGTAGACCATCGGGTTGCCGAACCAGGCGGCAGCTTCCGAGCGAGTCTGCTTGGCGGCTTCGATCAGTTCTTCTTCCTTGTGCACCACGCGCATGCCGCGACCACCACCGCCACCGGCGGCCTTGATGATCACCGGGTAACCGACTTCGCGACCAATGCGCAGGGCGGTTGCCTCGTCTTCAGGCAGCGGGCCGTCGGAACCTGGAACGGTAGGTACGCCGGCCGCGATCATGGCGTCCTTGGCCGATACCTTGTCGCCCATCAGGCGAATGGTTTCGGCTTTCGGGCCGATGAAGGCAAACCCGGATTTCTCCACCTGTTCGGCGAAATCGGCGTTTTCCGCGAGGAAGCCGTAGCCGGGGTGGATGCCATCAGCGCCGGTCACTTCAGCGGCGGCGATGATGTTCGAGACTTTCAGGTACGAGTTCGTGGCCAGTGGCGGGCCGATGCAGATGCTTTCGTCCGCCAGTTTCACGTGCATCAATTCGGTATCGGCCGTCGAGTAAACAGCGACGGTCTTGATGCCCTCTTCCTTACAGGCGCGCAGGATACGCAGCGCGATCTCGCCGCGGTTGGCGATCAGGACTTTTTGCAGTTTCTTCGCAGGTTTCAACATCGAAGGCGCTCCGCGGTTCAAACGATGGTGAACAGCGGCTGGTCGTACTCAACCGGCTGACCGTTTTCTACCAGGATGGATTCGATGACGCCGGCTTTTTCCGCCGTGATGTGGTTCATCATCTTCATCGCTTCAACGATGCAGATGGTGTCGCCCACTTTCACGGTTGCGCCGACTTCAACGAAGGCTGGCGAGGTCGGTGCCGGGGTGCGGTAGAAGGTACCGACCATTGGCGACTTGACCACGAAACCGTTCAGTTTTGGAGCCGCAGGGGCTTCGGCAGCAGCCGCGACCGGAGCAGCCGCCACGGGTGCAGCGGCCGGAGCCGGCGCTTGCATCTGTGGTGCGTAGAACTGTTGGGCCGGGGTCTTGCTGTGACGGCTGATCCGTACGGACTCCTCGCCTTCCTTGATCTCCAGCTCGTCGATACCGGATTCTTCCAGCAGTTCGATCAGTTTCTTAACTTTACGGATATCCATGAATCATCAACTCCCAAAGGGTCGGTCAGGGGCGCTTGGCCGTGTCTTCAAGCTGTTCCAGGGCGGCCTCCAGGGCCAGTCGGTAACCGCTGGCGCCAAGGCCGCAGATCACTCCTACCGCAACGTCGGAGAAGTAAGAGTGATGGCGGAAAGGTTCGCGTTTGTGCACGTTCGATAAATGCACTTCGATGAATGGGATGCTCACCGCCAGCAGCGCGTCACGTAATGCAACGCTTGTGTGCGTAAAAGCGGCGGGATTGATCAGGATAAAGTCCACGCCTTCGCTGCGCGCGGCATGGATGCGATCAATCAGTTCGTACTCGGCATTGCTTTGCAGGTAGAGCAAATGGTGGCCGGCATCACGTGCCCGTCGTTCCAGATCGAGGTTGATCTGTTCGAGGGTCACTGCCCCGTAGACGCCCGGTTCGCGGGTGCCGAGCAGGTTCAGGTTGGGTCCGTGAAGAACCAGTAAGGTCGCCATCGGCTGTTCCTTGTTATTGATGTGGGCACGGTAGAACCCGGCGACTATGCCGCAAAGGCTTTGTGACTGTCCAGTTCTATGCAGTAGGCAGCACGATTAGCGAGGATTGCGCAAAATATGTGACCGCAAGGCTGAATCCGGTCAGTGTGGGAGCTGGCTTGCCTGCGATGGCGGTGGTTCAGCCGCCACATGCGTTGACGGGTGCGCCGCCTTCGCGAGCAAGCCCGCTCCCACATTTTGATCTTCACAAGACGGGAGAGCCGGTCAGACGCGGAATGCCTGCACGGCGGTGTTGAGTTGCCCGCCTAGTACCAATAAGTGCTCGCCCTGGCGGCGTCCCTGGCCAATTCGCAGCAAGTTGTCCTCGCCCAACTGGTGAATCCTCTCACTGTTATCGCGGATTTCACTCACGGCGCCACTTTGCTGGGCCGTCACATCGGCGATCCGCACGGCGGTGTCGGAAATGGTCTGGATCGCCCCGACGATTTCATCCAGCGCGCCGTCAGCCGCCTGGGCTTGTTCGGCAGTGGCCTCGGCGTGTTCGACCTGGGCACGCATGCCTTCCACCGATTGCCGGGCGGCGGTTTGCAGGCCGGCGATCAGGTGCTGGATTTCGGCGGTGGCGCCAGCGGTGCGCTGGGCCAGGGAGCGCACCTCATCGGCCACCACGGCGAACCCGCGCCCGGCTTCACCGGCCCGGGCGGCTTCGATGGCGGCGTTCAGCGCCAGCAGGTTGGTCTGGTCGGCAATCGAGCGAATCACCGTGAGTACGCCGCCGATGGTCGCGGACTCTTCGGCGAGTTTCTCGATCATCTGCGCATTTATCTGCACTTCGCCGACCAATGCGTGCAACCCGGTCAGGCTCAGGCCGATTACCCGTTGGCCCTGCTCGACGGCCTGGCCCGCGCTGCGGCTGGCCTCGGCAGCCTGGCTGGCGTCGCCGGCAACCTGCTGGATAGTCGCTTCCAGTTCGCCCAGGGAATCGCGAATTTGCGCGGTATCACCGGCCTGGCGCTCGGCCCCGTCGTGCATGCCGCTGCTCAACTCCGCCAGCGCGCTGCTGCTGCCGGCCACTTGCTCGGCGTTGCCTCTGATGGTGCCCACCAGGTCCACCAGGTAGGCGCGCAGGCGGTTCAGGGACTCTTCGATATCGTGCAGTTCGCGGTTGGTCTTGCCCAGGGCAATGTGTTGGCTGAAGTCACCTTCGGCCCAGGTGGACAAGGCCGGCGCCAGGTTGGTCAGCACCCGCGCCAGGCGCCGCTGCAAGGTGTCGATCAAGAGGGCGATCAGCAGAATCAGGCCGATCATCACGCCTTGCATCAGCCGCACTTCGCCCTGGATCTGCGCGTGCTGGGCGCGCACCACAGGCTCCAGCCCGGCGATGGCTTGCTGCACGGCGTTGATTTTCAGGTGGGTGGCGGTGGCCAGTTCGGTGCGTTGCTGGATTTGCTCGCGGGTGCGTTTCAGCTCGGCGGGGTAGCGGGTCAGCAGGCTGTTGAGTTCGCGCTTGAGGTCGACGCCGGTGTCCTGGGCCACGGTTTTTTCAGTGTTTTCCAGGCCCATCATGGCCGAGAAATCGTCGGTACTGGACTCGCTGCTGGTGGTCACCCCCAGTAATGGCAGCTGCCCCAGCACGTCAGCCTGGCTGCGGATATTACTGACTTCGCGCTCCACATCGTCGGCCAGTTCGCTGCGCCCGCTGCTCACCAGCTTGTCCCGGGCCAGGGAGAGTTTCGCCAGGTGCTGGGACGCAGCGAGCAACGGCGGCAGATAGCGCGCCGCCTCGGGCGTACTGACGCCGCTGGCGTACTGGTTCAGTTGCTCAAGGTTGGCACCGAGTTCGCGTTCGGCTTGCAGCAACAGGGCTTGCGGGTCGCCGGCCAGCTTACCGGCGGCCAGCAGGTCGGTCTTGCCGAAGGTGTCCAGGTCGGCAAGGCTGGGACGCAGGTTTTGCGCCAGCTCTGCGGGTAACTCATCCAGCTGCTGTAACAGGTTTTCCAGGCTCTGGCTGGCGCCGCTCAGGCGCAGGGCGTCGCCGCTGGCGAGGTAATCGTCGATATTGCGCGCGGCCTGGTTCTGGAACGTCTGCGACAGGCCAAGGTAGCGCTCCATCAGCAGGTAAGGCCGTTCCAGGGCACGTTGCGACCACCAGAGCGTAGCGCCCAGGGCCAGGCAAACGGCGACCAGAAGGAGGGTGTTCAGATTCGTCAGCAGCTTCAGGCGCATGCGTGGTTTCAACCGACAGCAGAAGTAAGTGCCTGAAGTTATTGCGTTTCCATTACAGAGTTATGACGGATTCGGTGGATTCCGGTGAAAAGGTGGCACTTTGCTTTGATGCACGCGCCGACATCACCCGGTTACGCCCGGCATCCTTGGCGCGGTACAGCGCCTCGTCGGCCTGGGCCGCCATCATCAGGCTGTCGGAGCCATCACACAGCTCCACCACGCCGGCACTGAACGTGCACCACAAATCCTGGGGCTGGGCGGGATAGTGAATCTCGGCAAAGCGCCCGCGAATCTCGTCAAGTACTTGGCAAGCCCTGTCGAGGTCGGTGTCGGGCATCACGATGGCAAATTCTTCGCCGCCGTAACGGCCTATATAGTCGGTCTTGCGCAGGCGCTGCTTGAGAAACAGCGCGAGGCTCTTGATCACCCGGTCGCCCATGGGGTGGCCGTGGCTGTCGTTGACCCGCTTGAAGTGGTCGATGTCGAGCATCGCAAAGCTCAGTGGCTTGCTCTCGCGTCGCGCGCGGAAGCTGCAGTCTTCGAGCAGTTGCAGGATGTGGGTGTGGTTGTACAGCCCGGTGAGGCTGTCGCGCACCATCCGCGCCTTGAGGTTGCGTGCCCGCGCGGCGCGGTTGCGTACGGTGGTGATCAGGTGCCGGGGCTTGATCGGCTTGGTGAGGAAGTCGTCGCCGCCTTCGCTCATGGCGTCCAGTTGCTTGTCCAGGTCGTCTTCGGCCGAGAGATAGATGATCGGCACGCTGACGTAGCGGTCATTGTGACGGATCACCTTGGCCAGCTCGGTACCGGTGCAGGCCGGCATATACATGTCGAGGATGATCAGGTCGGGCTGGAAGTCCGCCAGCTCGGCCATGGCCTGGATCGGTTCGATCAATGTGCGGGTGACGATGCCGGCGCTGTTGAGCAGGCGCTCGGTGTGCATCGCCTGGGCCCGCGAGTCGTCGATGATCAGCACTTTATAAGGTTCGTACTGGGCGACGCAGGTCAGCACTTCGATTTTTTCCAGCAGGCTCGACGCCTCCAGGGTGCCGGTGAGGAACTCCTGGCCGCCGGCGCGCACGGCGGCCAGGCGGGTGGGGGTGTCGGTTTCGTGCAGGCTGAAAAACAGCAGTGGCAGCTTTTGCTCCAGGCCTTCCTGAGCTTCGGCGGCGAGCTTCAGGCCGAGGCCGGCGCCGCAAAAATCCACATCCATCACAATGGCCGCCGGCAAGCGCTCGGCCATGGATGAGCGAAACGCCGCCACGCTGTCGAGGGACTGGGCGCTCAAGCCGAAAAATTCCAGCTGCTTGGCCAGGCGGTCGGCGCGGTCGTGATCGGCCAGCATCACGTAGATCGGCTTGCGCATCGGCGGCAGCAGGGTTTGTTCCAGCTGGTCGCCCTGGCGCAGCCCGGTGCGCGACAGGCGCTGCATCAAACGGTTGAGTTCGGTGATCAGGTGGCTGCTCAGGCGGCCGCGGTTGTCGTCCACCGCCTTGAGTGAAGCGCCGATCTGGTGCGCCAGCTGGCCGTGTTCCGGCTGCTCGAAGCGCTCGGCAAAACGCAGCAGGCGCAGGTTGGCCTCACTGAGCTCGGACAAGTCAGTGGTCGACCATTCGCTGCGTTGCAGGCGCTGCCAGATCTCAAGAATTTGACGTGCCTGATGAATTACCCGCTGGGCAAAATGGTGCTTGAGACGCTCACGGCTGGGGTCTTCTGGCTCGGTCATATCCTGACTACTAGTTAGGCTGCATGCTGAGGTCGAACTGATGGCTCTATGCTAGCACCTCTTTTCCGTTGCACGAGTGTCATACGTCAATTAACTGCAAGGTCGCAGAGATTCATTTATCGACCATGCAGTCGCGCGGGCGTAAACAGCGTGCATCCTTTATAGTCGAACCGCGTACTCGCGCCACCCTGGCTAAAAGCGCCGCACTGCTCGGCACGATGGGGCAGGGTTGTGGTCGTAGCTATTGAACTCAAGTGATTGAAAGGATATCGCCATGCTGGACTGGAAAAACCGCGCAGGCAGTGCAAAGGGCCCGGCCCCTGAAACCAAGTCGGCCCCCCGCAGCTATTTCCGTAACCTGCTGATGAGCCGCGCGTTGCTCTCGCTGGTTGCGTTGTACCTGTTGGTCACCGGTGCCCTGGGTTGGTACTGGAGCGAAGAGCCTGCGTTGTTCCCGGTCCAGCAGAATGCGCAAATTGCCGCCGAGAAGGACGGCAAGCAGATGGTGGTGGGCTTTACTACCGTCGAAACCCTCAAGACGGTGGTGGGCACCCTGCTGAACAAGCCGGGTGGCTACATTTCCAACGACCGTTTCCCGCCGGGCCTGTGGATGGACAACATGCCAAGCTGGGAGTACGGCGTACTGGTGCAGGTGCGTGACCTGACCCGTGCCCTGCGCAAGGACTTCGCCCGCTCCCAGTCGCAGTCGGCGGAAGACGCAGACCTGGCCAAGGCCGAACCGCGCTTCAACTTCGACAACAAGAGCTGGGTGCTGCCGTCCAGCGAGTCGGAATACCAGGAAGGCATCAATTCCCTGAGCCGCTACGAAGCGCGCTTGTCCGACCCGAATCAAAAAGGCGCGCTGTTCTATGCACGTGCCGACAACCTCAACAACTGGCTGGGTGATGTGGCGACCCGCCTGGGCTCGCTGTCGCAACGGCTGTCGGCCAGTGTGGGGCGGGTCAAGCTCAACACCGCGCTGAAAACCGAAGCGCTGGCGCCGGGTGAAGTGCCGCAGGTCGACGAAGAAGTGGTGGAAACCCCATGGATGCAGATCGACAACGTGTTCTACGAAGCCCGCGGCCAGGCCTGGGCCCTGTCGCACCTGCTGCGCGCCATTGAAGTCGACTTCGCCGATGTGCTGGCCAAGAAGAACGCCACCGTCAGCGTGCGCCAGATCATTCGTGAGCTGGAAGCTTCGCAAGAGCCGGTATGGAGCCCGATGATTCTCAACGGCAGTGGCTTTGGCATCCTGGCCAACCATTCGCTGGTCATGGCCAACTATATTTCCCGGGCCAACGCTGCAGTGATCGACCTGCGTCAGCTCCTGAACCAGGGTTGATGATGGACGCTTCCACCAGGGAGGCAGCGCACCGCGCCGCCTCCGACGCCGAACTGATTGCCTGGGTCGACGAGCAGGACAACCTGCTCGGCAGCCTCGTACGTTCCGATCTGCGCCGGCGCGGGCTGATCGGGCGCTGCACCTTTATCTTCCTGTTCAACTCGGCCGGTGAGCTGTGTGTGCACCGGCGCACCCTGAGCAAAGCCATGTACCCGGGTTTCTGGGACACGGCGGCGGGCGGAATGGTGGCGGCCCACGAGTCCTATGCCGAATCGGCGGCCCGTGAGCTGGAAGAAGAGTTGGGCGTCAGCGGCGTCGAACTGACCGCCCACGATCACTTCTACTTCGAAGACGGCGACAGCCGGCTCTGGTGCACCTCGTTCTCGGCCGTGTGGGACGGGCCGCTGCGAATCCAGCCGGAAGAAGTCATGGAGGCGCGCTTTCTGCCCCTGGCCACGGTGCTTCAGGAGGCCGAGCAAAAGCCCTATTGCCCGGATGCCCAGGAAGGGTTGCGTCGTTATTTGGCCCTGCGTCGCTAAAGTTGCATAAATTGGCGCCATTTGGCTCTTAGCAAGGGGCGTTTTTGCCGTTACACTGCGCGACTTTTCAGGCTGAACCGCTGTTGTTCCACCCTGTAGGAGCGAGCTTGCTCGCGAAAAACGTAAGCACGACGCGTGCTGTCTGAAGGCCCGCGTTATCGTTGACGACCTTCGCGAGCAAGCTCGCTCCTACAGTGGTTTGAACATCGGCGGCTCAGTAGCGCTGCCCCTGCCTGAGTGGGGCTTCGCGGTCGATGATCCCATCGATCAGTCTTTGTCCTCCCAAGAGGATTGCCGGTGGCCAAAAAAGCCGCATCCTTCGCCGCCCTTGGTGGCCTGGTATTTTCCACCGACGCAGGTCGACACTGCCCGGACTGTCGCCAGCCCGTGGACGCTTGTACCTGCAAAACAACCCTGATTCCCGAAGGCGATGGTATTGCCCGCGTTCGTCGCGAGAGCAAGGGCCGTGGCGGCAAGACAGTGACCACCATCACTGGCGTGCCCCTGGCCGAAGAAGCCTTGAAGGAACTGGCCACCACGCTGAAAAAGCGCTGTGGCACCGGTGGCGCCCTGAAAGACGGCGTGATCGAGATCCAGGGCGACCACGTCGAGTTGCTGTTGGCCGAGCTGATCAAGCTGGGTTACAAGGCGAAGAAATCCGGCGGCTAGCAGCCTCTGTGAAAACCACCCCGATAGCCCGCTGGCTGAACGCGAACTGTCGTCTCCATGGTTTTCACAGAGCCTGTTCCTGACCGGTGTCTAAACTCTGTCCTGCAAGTGGGGTCTACCCCTCTCACAGGCAAATCGTCATTTTAATTCTTTAGACTGCGCCAGCCTCTGATCAGGCCGGTGCACTTCGACTTCATTTATAGGGGACTTCGATGTCCGTACGACGCACACGCAAAGACGATGGCAGCCAATGGACAGTTGCGGACAGCCGCAGTGTTTACGGGATTCGCCATTGGGGGGCCGGGTATTTCGCGATCAATGATGCCGGTCGCGTTGAAGTCCGTCCGAACGGCCCGAACAGCACGCCTGTGGACCTGTACGAGCAAGTCGACGAGCTGCGCAAAAGCGGCCTGTCCCTGCCGTTGCTGGTGCGCTTCCCCGACATCCTGCAAGACCGCGTGCGCCAGCTGACCGGCGCGTTCGACTCCAATATCGAGCGCCTGGAATACCAGAGCAAATACACCGCGCTGTACCCGATCAAGGTGAACCAGCAGGAAGCGGTGATCGAGAACATCATCGCCACCCAGGACGTGTCCATTGGCCTGGAAGCCGGCTCCAAGCCCGAGCTGCTGGCCGTGCTGGCCCTGGCCCCGAAAGGCGGCACCATCGTCTGCAACGGTTACAAGGACCGTGAGTTCATCCGCCTCGCGCTGATGGGCCAGAAGCTGGGCCACAACGTGTTCATCGTGATCGAGAAAGAATCCGAAGTCGGCCTGGTGATCGAAGAAGCCGCCAACCTCAAGGTCAAGCCGCAGGTGGGCCTGCGGGTGCGCCTGTCGTCCCTGGCGTCGAGCAAGTGGGCGGACACCGGCGGCGAGAAATCCAAATTCGGTCTGTCGGCGGCGCAATTGTTGTCGGTGGTCGAGCGCTTCCGCGCGGCGGGCCTGGACCAGGGCATCCGCCTGCTGCACTTCCACATGGGTTCGCAGATCGCCAACCTGGCCGACTACCAGCACGGGTTCAAGGAAGCCATTCGTTACTACGGCGAACTGCGCAACCTCGGCCTGCCGGTAGACCACATCGACGTGGGCGGCGGCCTGGGCGTGGACTACGACGGTACCCACTCGCGTAACGCCAGCTCGATCAACTACGACATGGACGACTACGCCGGCGTGGTCGTGGGCATGCTCAAGGAATTCTGCGACGCGCAGAGCCTGCCGCACCCGAACATCTTCTCCGAGAGCGGCCGTTCCCTGACCGCCCACCACGCCATGCTGGTGGTGCAAGTTACCGACGTCGAGAAGCACAACGACGACGTGCCGCTGATCGAGAACAAGGAAAGCCTGCCGGAAACCGTGCAATGGCTGGTGGACCTGCTGGGCCCGACCGACATTGAAATGGTCACCGAAACCTACTGGCGCGCCACTCACTACATGAGCGACGTGGCAACCCAGTACGCCGACGGCAAGATCACCCTGGCCGAGAAGGCCCTGGCTGAACAATGCTACTTCGCCGTCTGCCGCCGCCTGCACGACTCGCTGAAAGCCCGCCAGCGTTCCCACCGCCAGGTGCTGGACGAACTCAACGACAAGCTGGCCGACAAGTACATCTGCAACTTCTCGGTCTTCCAGAGCCTGCCGGACACCTGGGCCATCGGCCAGGTGCTGCCGATATTGCCGCTGCATCGCCTCGACGAAGAACCGTTGCGCCGTGCGGTGCTGCAGGATTTGACCTGCGACTCCGACGGCAAGATCAAGCAGTACGTGGATGAGCAAAGCATCGAGACCAGCTTGCCGGTGCACGCTGTGAAAGAAGGCGAGGACTACCTGCTGGGGATCTTCCTGGTGGGTGCCTACCAGGAAATTCTCGGCGACATGCACAACCTGTTCGGTGACACCGACTCGGTGAACATCTACCAGCGTGACGACGGTTCGGTGTACAGCGCCGGGATCGAGACCCACGACACCATCGAAGACATGCTGCGCTACGTGCACTTGTCGCCGGAGGAGTTGATGACTCACTACCGTGACAAGTGCGCCAGCGCGAAGATCACGGCGGCGGAGCGGACTCAGTTCCTGGATGCGTTGCGTCTTGGTTTGACGCGTTCGTCGTACCTGTCCTCGTAAGGACACCGCTCCCAGGCTGACAAAGATCTCAATGTGACAGAGATCCAGTGTGGGAGCGGGCTTGCTCGCGAAGGCGGTGTGTCAGTCGATACATGTGCAGACTGATACACCGCCTTCGCGAGCAAGCCCGCTCCCACATTTGGATCGCCGCAAGTCCTGCAGTTTTTATAGGGCCTGAATAATGTCGAAAAAACTCCTGCAAGTGTTCACTCTGGCCATCGCGACGCTGCTCGCAGCCTGCTCCCCGATCAAAGTGCTCAACGCACTCACCCCCACCAGCACCTTCACCAAAACATCCGCCATCGCCTACGGCGATGACCCCCGCCAGAAACTCGATATCTACCGCCCCGTCACCGCCTTGCCCGACGCGCCCGTCGTGGTGTTTTTCTATGGCGGCAGCTGGAACAGCGGCTCAAGGGATGACTACGGTTTCGTCGGCGAAGCCCTGGCTTCGCGCGGCATCGTGGTGGTGATCGCCGACTACCGGCTTTACCCGCAAGTGCGCTACCCACTGTTTTTACAGGACGGCGCCCAAGCAGTCGCGTGGGCGTATCAGCACAGTGCCGAATACGGCGGCGATCCCCGCAAGCTGTATGTGATGGGCCACAGTTCCGGTGCCTACAACGCCGCAATGCTGGCGCTGGACCCGCAGTGGCTGGCCGGGGTTGGCCTGTCGCCGTCAGTCTTCAAGGGATGGATCGGCCTCGCCGGGCCGTATGATTTCCTGCCGATTGAAAACCGCGATGTGCGGCCGGTGTTCTTCTACCCGGACTCGCCGCCCGATTCCCAACCCATCAACCACGTGAGCCAAAGCGCGCCCCCCAGCCTGTTGATTGCTTCGGTGGACGACAACCTGGTCAACCCCAAGCGCAACACCGGCGGGTTGGCGAAAAAGCTGCGAGCGGCGGGTGTGCCGGTGGAGGAGTTCTACTTCACCAAGACCAGCCACGCCACATTGGTGGCGTCGATGTCCCGGCCGCTGCGCTGGCTGGCGCCCGTGCTGGACCGGGTCACGGCGTTTATCACGTTCACGCCGGGCCAGTAAGCCAGCGGTCCTGCTTGTTCAGGCGCCAGGCAATTGCCCACAGCGTCAGGCTGCGCAGGGCCATGAACAACAGGAAGGTTATCCACAAGCCGTGGTTGCCCAGGCCCTGCAAGGCCCAGGCGAAGGGCAGCACAATCACCACCGTCAGCAGCATGCCGTTGCGCATTTCCCGGGCGCGGGTGGCGCCGATGAACAGGCCGTCCAGCAGGTAGCTCCACACGGCGATCAACGGCAGTACGGCGAGGTAGGGCAGGTAGATGTCGGCGGTTTCGCGCACGCTCGGGATATCGGTTTGCATGGCGATAAACAGGTGGCCGAACACGGCGAACAGGATCGCGAAGCCGATACTCGCCAGCAACGACCAACCACAGGCCACCACCAGCGAGCGGCGCAAGGCCTGGCGGTCGTGGGCGCCGATGGCGTGGCCGCACAAGGCTTCCACGGCGTGGGCCAGTCCGTCCAGGGCGTGGGCCGTCAGCAACAGACCATTGAGCAGCAGCGCATTCGCCGCCACCGTGGCATCCCCCAAGCGAGCGCCTTGCACGGTGATCATGAAAAACACCGATTGCAGGGCCAGGCTGCGGATGAAGATATCGCGGTTCACCGCCAGCAGCGGGCGCCAGCTTTGCCACAGCTTGAGCGCGGCCCAGGCGATATGGCCGGGGTAGGCGCGCAGGGCTTTTTGGGTGAGGGCCAGGCCGAGCAGGGCGCCGGTCCATTCGGCGATCACCGAGGCGCGGGCCGAGCCGACCACGCCCCAATCCAGACCCAGCACGAACCACAGGTTGAGCGCGATGTTCACGAGGTTGGTGGTCAGCAGAATCGCCAGCGGCGCGCGGGCGTTCTGGGTGCCAAGGAACCAGCCCACCAGCGCATAGCTGGCCAGCGCTGCGGGCAGGCCGAGGAGCCGGGTGTGGAAGAATTCGCGGGTCAGCTGGTTCAGTTCGGGCGAGGGCTGCATCCAGTCCAGCACCAGGCCGCTTAACGGAATGCCGATGCTGCCGAGCACTATGGCCAGGCCCAGCGCCAGCAACAGCCCCTGCAACAGAATCTGCCGCAGCGCCGCGCCATCACCACGCCCGGCGGCCTGGGCGGCAAACCCGGTGGAGCCCATGCGCAGGAAGCCCATGGCCCAGGCGAGGAAGGTGTACAGGCTGGCGCCAACGGCCACGGCGCCGAGTTGGTGGGCGTGGGGCAGGTGGCCGATGACCATGCTGTCCACCAGCGCCACCAGTGGTACGGAGATGTTCGACAAAATCATCGGCGCGGCGAGGGCCCACACGCGGCGGTGGGTGGGGCGGTCGCGCCAGTCGGTTAGCAGGGAAGTCATGCGGGCTCCTTTGGGGAGCGGTAGTGTAACTGTCCATTAGCTACGCCGCAGGGCCAATGTGGGAGCGGGCTTGCTCGCGAAAGCGGTGTGTCAGTCGCCGGATGTATTGGCTGATCCACCGCTTTCGCGAGCAAGCCCGCTCCCACATTTTTGACCGCGTAGTGTCAGGTTTTGCGCGGGTGCAGGCATTCGATGGAGCGGTCGACGGTGGTCTTGGCAATTTCCAGCAGATGCCACACCGCCAGGATCTTCGCGCGCTGCGGGCTTTCCAGCAGTTCGCCGCAATCAAGCGCAGTCGCCGAGGCGCTGCTGAGCAGGCTGGCGGTGTAGAGCAGGGAATCTTCGAAGCTCAGGTCTTCGTTGATGGTGTGGAAGCCTTGGGATGGCAGGTAATGTTCGAGGGCGCGATTGAAGGCGGCGCGGTCGTTGAGGAGGTCGCTGGGTGGGTCGGGGACGAGCTTATGCATGGTGTAACTCCACTAGTAGGTAAGGAGCTGACACCCGCGCGACTAAACGAGGGTGGCGGCTGTACGCAGGTTAGTCGACCGGCTAGTGGAACCCGGCGCACCCGAAGGTGCCCTGCGCACAGCCGCCATGAAGCATGGCGACAACTTGCGCTCACTAATTCCGGGCGACTAAACCCGATCACTGATATGCAGTGAAGGGCCGAAGACTAGCCACCCATCCCAACAGGCACAAGGCCGAAAGATTGTCTCGGAAACGTCCCTCAAATTAAAGGGATTTACCCTGCTGGCCCTTTATTAATGCACCACCCAACTGAGCACCCAGAGCCCGAGCATCAACCAGATAATCCCCATGATGATTGAAGCCCGCATAAACGCGCGCACCGCCGAGTACAGCAGCATCAAGCCGATAATCAGCATGAGGATGCTGATGATCGAGGTGTCCATCCCCAAGGATCTGGACAGCCCGTCGACAAAGTCGCCGCCCGCGTGGGACAGGGTATTGAACAGCCCGCTGAACAACTCGACGATAAAGTGGATGATCTGGCCGATCTTGAGACCCAGCCATCCGAAAAAGTCTGTTTGCATGTGTGTGTCCTGATAAGACGGTGGGCGTAGCTGCCGAACCTGAGCCTTTGTTCGTTATTGGCCCAAGCTAGTTCCCTTCTAGCATAGAGGTTTACGGGCCGCAGGGATTCACTTGCCTTCGCGCGGCTTGCGCCCGAAGCTATACACCTTCAGGAGCCCCCCATGAACCTCGATCACCTCACCGAACGCCTGCACCGCATCCGCGATACCAACGACTGGAAGCAGTTCCACAGCCCCAAGAACCTGGCCATGGCCGCCAGCGTCGAAATGGCAGAGCTGGTGGAAATTTTCCAATGGTTGAGCGAAGACCAGTCGCGCGAGTTACCCGCCGACAAACTCGCCCATGCCGGCCAGGAAGTGGGTGACATTGTGCTGTATCTGCTGCTGTTGTGCAGTGAATTGGGGTTGGACATGGATCAGGTGGTACAGGCCAAGCTGGCCGACAGCGAACGGCGGTTTGCCAAATGAGCGACCGTCATTTCGACCAGTTGGCCACCCGTTTCGCCGAGAAGATCTATGGCGGTGCCAAGGGCGCGATTCGCCTGGCGGTGCTGCAGGCCGACCTGATTGAAGCGCTGCCGGACCGCCCGTTGCGGGTACTGGATATCGGCGCGGGGCTGGGCCATATGTCGCTGTGGCTGGCCGAGCGCGGCCACGATGTAACCCTGGCCGAACCCGCCGAGCCGATGCTCGAAGGCGCGCGCCAGCGTTTCGCCGAAGCCGGGCAGACCGCCACCTTCATTCAGGCACCCTGGCAGGACCTGCTGGGCCAGCTCACCGAACCCTATGACCTGGTGCTGTGCCACGCCGTGCTGGAATGGCTGGCCGAACCCCATGCGATCCTGCCGGTGCTGCACCAGTTGACCGCGCCCGGTGGCTGGCTGTCGCTGGCTTTCTATAACCGCGACGCCTTGATTTACCGCAACCTGCTCAAAGGCCACTTCCGCAAAATGCGCAAGAACGACATGGCCGGCGAAAAGCAGAGCCTTACGCCGCAACAACCCCTGGACCCACGGGAGTTGGCGACGCAACTAGAGGGCCTGTGGCAGGTCGAAACCCAAAGTGGCGTGCGGGTGTTCCACGACTATATGCCGGTGGAATTCCAGGCCCGCGCCGAGTTGCAGGATTTGTTGGAGATGGAGCTCGCACACCGTCGTCACCCAAGCTTTGCCGGACTTGGGCGTTATTTGCACTGGATCTGCCGTCCGGTTTAAGCGGCCCAGTCTGCGGAGGTCGAAATGAAGCGCTGTCTTGGACTGATCCTGCTGGGCCTGGGCCTGGCGGGTTGCCAAAGCCCCAACCCGTATGTGGCGGCGTCTGCCCCGATGCCGCCGGCGCCTGCCCAGGCGGCCAACACCTTTGATGCCAGCGCCTACCCGGCGCCGGTGCGCGACTACGGCGCGTACCGCAGTTGGGCCTGGCTCAACAACCAGCTGCCGGCAGGCTCGGCCTGGGCGGATTCGGCGCAGATTGCCGAGGCGGTCAGCGGCGCCCTCGACCAGCGCGGCCTGCGCCCCTTGCATGACAACCGCGCCCCCGACCTGCTGGTAAGCGCCGACGTGCGCCTGGAAAAACGCCTGCGCCAGGTCCAGGACGACTATGGCTACGGTTACGGCGGCTATAACCGCTACGGCAACGGCTACGGCATGTACAACACGGTGCCGGTGGTACGCACTTATGAAGTGACGGTGGCCGTGGCGCGCATCAGCCTGTTCGACGCGCGCACCCGCCAGCCGGTATGGAGCACCAGCGCCGAAACCACGAGCCAGGGCAGCCTCAGCGAGCGCGCCGACTCGCTGCGTGAGGCGATGCAAAAGGCAATGACTGCCTACCCACCCAGTTAGCAGCTATTCTCATCTCAGGCCCGGATTGTCTTTTGGAGAAAAACCATGCTTCGTCGTATTGCTGCACTTGCTGTTGTTGTGTTGCTGGGCGGTTGCCAGACCAGCCAGGTCAACCATGATTTCGACGCCAGCCGGGACTTTGGCGCCTACCGCAGCTGGAGCTGGAAAGAACCCGCGCTGCAATACCGCCCGGATGACCCACGGATCAAGAGTGACCTCACCGAACAACGCATCCGCCAGGCCGTGGGCGAGCAGCTCGACCAGCGTGGCCTGCGCCCTGCCGCGCCGGGCACCAAGGCTGACCTGAATGTACAGACCTACCTGATCGTCGAAGACCGCCAGCAACAAGTCACCACCAATTACGGCGGCGCCTGGGGCGGCCCGTGGAATGGTTATTGGGGCGCGCCGATGTATAACGAAACCCGCAACATCACCTACAAGGTCGCGACCATCCAGATTGACTTGCTCGACGGCAAGGATGGCAAGCTGGTGTGGCGTGGCAGCGATGAGCAGATCCTCGCCAGCTCGCCTGAACCCCAAGACCGCAGTGCCGCTATTCGTGCCACGGTGACCAAGGTGCTTTCCAACTACCCGCCGCATTGATCGCCTGATCAGCCCTCCGCCAGTCGTCGATCTATGGCGACTGGCCTGCAGCCCCCGCCGCTCTTGACTACACTCCCAAGCAACACAGGAGAGTAAGCGCTCGGCAGTGTGCCGGCAAAGGAGTGCTCGATGTCTCTTCGACTTCGTTCCGGTCACCACGCCGGGCCTGCAAGGCAGCGCGGTGCGGTTGGCTTGGTGGCGGTCTTGACCCTGGGCATGGTGCTGGTATTCATGTTGCTGGTGGTTGATAGCAGCCGTTTGTACCTGGAAAAACGCCAGTTGCAGGGGATTGCCGATATGGCGGCACTGGAGGCAGTGCAGCGTAAGGGGGATTGCCTGCCCGCCACCAATACCGCGCCCACCTATGCCGGTGCCAGCGCAGTGCGCAACGGTTATGTCATCCCGCCAGCAAACGCCCTGATAGTGAAATGCGGCGTGCTGACCACCGGCGCCACCAACCAGCGGGTGTTCTCCGCAGACGCGACCAAGACCGATGCCATCCAGGTAACTGCCTCGCGCCCGATCATGACCAGCGTTGCCGGGGGTGTCTGGGCGTTGTTCAGTGGTAGCGGCTACAACTTCAACACCCAGTTGTCTGCCGTCGCGGTGGCGGCGCCGAAGATCCTGCCGCCTCAGGCGCAACTGACGATCAAATCGACCCTGGTCACCGTGGACTCGAGCAAATCAGCAGCACTGAACCTGTTGTTCGGCCAACTCTTGGGCGGCTCACTGAACCTGAGCGTGGCAGGCTGGCAGGGCCTGGTAGACACCAACATCAACTTGCTCAGCTACCTCAACCAGTTGGCGTTGAACGTGGGCGTCACGGCCGGAGCCTACGATCAACTGCTGACCAAGACGGTCAAGATCAGTCAACTGGTCGACGCAGCCATTACGGTGCTCAGTGCCGGAGGCAATACGACCAGCGTGGCGGTCAGCGGTCTTACCAGTATCAACGCGATAATCGGCAACCTTGATGTCACCCTGGGCAGCCTGCTTCAGCTGCAAACGGGGGCGGTGTCGGCGGGGCTGAACACCAGTTTGAACGTATTTCAACTGGCCGAAGCCTTTGTACAACTGGCCAACACCAAGAACGGCGCGGTAGCTACCATCCCCATGAATATCCCGGGCCTGCTTAACGGCGGGGTCCAGTTGAAAGTGATCCAGCCGCCACAATTGTCGGCGATCGGTGACCCTACCTATGCCAAGGACAAGACTCCAGCGACGCGTATTTATGTGAAAACCGCCCAGCTAAGCCTGGGCCTGACCCTGGGGCTGCCAGTGCTGAGCTCTCCGGCGGTGGACCTCGCGTTGAATGGCCTGGTCGGACCGCTTTCCGACGTATTGAACAACCTGTTGAGCTTGAACCTGGGCGGAACAATCAATTCGGTGTTGTGCCTGCTGGGTGGCTATTGCCAGATGACGAGTTTGCAGGTGTTGTCGTCTTCCTCAAATCCACCGGCTGCCAGAATAGACGTGGTACTTCAACTGGGTACGGCGGAAAGCTATGTCACCGGGTTTACCTGTGTCAGCGACGCGACGAAGACCCTGACTACCCAAACCAACGCCTCGATTGTTACCGTACAAATTGGTCAGAGCCCGCAGTTGATCAACGCGTTTAACAGCAACACCGTGCTCAATCCGATTCCGCCTTTACCAGTGGTGGATATCGGGGCCATTACCTGTTTCAGGCCCTTGCTGGGGCTCGGCCCGACGACGTGCGACCCTGCGACCCGCAAGCCGTTTTACGGTGGTGGTATTGGCCTCAGCATCAATAGCTCGGTGGGCGCTGCGACGAGTGCTTTGCCTTCCCACACGTACCCCCAACCGCCGGAAATCAACCTGCCGCCGCAGTACTACGCCTCATCGACAGCCAGCCTTCTCAGCGCGATCAGTAACGCGTTGAGCGGTATCCAGTTCCAGGTCTACAAGCCAACGGGGTTCAATCTGCTGGGAGGGTTATTGACGACGGCGGGCACAGTGCTCAACGGGCTCAACAGCACCTTGGGCACCGTGATTGGCGGAGTGCTCAGCCCTATTCTGGACCCGGTGGTGAACAGCCTGTTGTCGAACCTTGGGGTTAACCTGAACGCGGTGGAAGTGGGCGCCAATCTCAGTTGCCGGCCCCATGGGCAAGCGGCCCTGGTGAATTAGGCTTCAACCACCGGCAACTCCACACAGAACTTCGCCCCATGCTCGCTGTTGGCGACGCTCAACCGGCCGCCCATGTTCTCGACAATGCCGTAGCTCACCGACAACCCCAGGCCGGTGCCCACGCCAATCGGCTTGGTGGTGAAGAACGGCTCGAAAATCCGCTCCAGCAGCCGCGGGTCAATCCCGCCGCCGTTGTCCTCGACCCAGATGCGCACGTGGCGGCTGTCGTGCTCGATCTGCACCGAGATCCACGGTTGCAGGTCGCGGTCGTGCTCGCGTTTGCTCAGCAGGGCATCGCGGGCGTTGACCATCAGGTTGATCAGCACCTGCTCCAGCTGGTCGACATAGCCTTTGACCTGCACCGCAATGTCCGTCTGCGTCACCCGCAGTTCTATGCCTTTGCCACGCAGGCCTTCCGTGAGCAGCGACAAGGTGCCTTCCACCGCCTGCGCCGGGTTGAAGGGCTGTTGTTCGACTTCAGAGCGGCGGCCGAACACGCGCATATGGTCCACCACGCGGGCGGCTCGCTGGACCTGGGAATCGATGCGTTGGAGTTTTTCCGTCAGGTAGTCGATCTGTGCATCACCGTTGCTCAAGCGCTTGAGCACGTTGACGATGGCCATGCGCATCACATTCAACGGCTGGTTGATCTCGTGGGCCAGGCCGGTGGCCATTTCGCCGAGGGTGGCCATTTTGGCGCTTTGGGTCAGTTGCTGCTGGGAGCGGCGCACTTCAGTGTTGTCGCGGCCCACGGCCTGCACTTCCTGCAACTGGCCCTGTTCGTCGAACACGCCCCGGTCCGACCACACCCACCAGGCATGTGTGCGCCCCGGCAGTTGCAGGCTGATTTCGGCGGTGCTCACGGGGAATTCCGGGGTGAGCTGGCGGATGCGCAGTACAAACGCCTCGTGTTGTTCGTCCGACAACCATTGGCGGAGGTTCATGCCCGGCAGCTGTCCAGGCAGGCATTCCATGTAGTTGGCCAGGGGCGTGTTGCCGAAGGTCAGGGTCAGGTCCGGAAGGTAGCGGCAGATCATGGCCGGGGAGTCTTCCACGAGGATTCGATAGCGCTCCTCGCTTTCCTTGACCCGTTGCGCCGCCAGGGTCGTCTCGGTCACATCCAGCCACAGGCCCACGGCTTCCACGGGCAACCCGAGGTCGTCGCGCAGCAGCCGGGCTTCATCCAGCAGCCAGTGGTAATTGCCCTGTGTGTCGAGCACCCGGTAGCGACTGCGCACGCTGCCTTCGCGCAGCAGTTGGCGGGTACGGTCGAAGTAGAGGTCGCGGTCTTCGGGGTGGATCCACTGGTTCAGCGTCGCCGGGGTGAAATCGGCCAGGGTGCGGCCAAGCAGCGGCAGCAAACTGTCGCTGAAGAACACCGGTTGCAGCGTGCCCTCGACGTAGCGCTGCACATAGATCACAGCCGGGGAACTGGCGATCAGGTTATCCAGGCGTGCGTGGGCGGCGGCGGCCTGTTGCTCCTGGTTTTTTATGTCGCTGATGTCGAGCATGAAGCCCACCAGGCGGCGATGCTCACCCGAGCCCAACGCTTGCCCCTGCACGCGATACCAGATGGGGTTAAGCGCCGCGTCGGCACGTTGCAGGCGCACGCTGGTGGACAGCGGTTTGCCCAGGGTCTTCAGGTCTTGCAGGCGGCTGGCGAGTTCTTCCCGGTCGGCAGGGTGAATCAGCTTGAGCCACATGGGTAGCGACAGCTGTGTGATGGCCTCGCCTTGGCTCAGGGTGTGCAGCAGCGGTGGGGCGAGTTCGAGGTCTTCAGTGTGTGGGGACAGCTCCCACCAGCCGGTGCCGAGCAATCCTTGCAGCGCGTCGAGGCGTTCCAGTTGCTGTTGATGGCGCAGTTCGCGCAGGCGGCCGAGCAGCGGTGCCGCGAGGGCGGCGGTCAGTTGCAACCAGTCACGGTCGCTGGTGTGTTCCTGGCGGTGATACACCCCGCACAGCAGCCATGCGCCCACGCCCAGTCCATCGCGGTAGGGCACCAGAAAACCATCGGTATTGCCAAACAGGCCTTGCAGGCGTGGGTGTTCGCTGTGGCCACGGTTTACCTCCAGGCTCACTGGCGCCGTGCCGCCCAGGCTGTCGAGGCTGGAGCCCAGGGCTTGGCCGTTGCTCCAGAGTACCGGCGCATCGTGGGCGGTGTAACAGCCCTCGATGCACCACGCCTGGCCCTGCTCATCCTGCAAGGCGATGGCGACGCAGGGGATGTGCCAGTGCTGGGAAATAGCCTGCAGAGTGTCTTGCAGTACCTCGGGCCGGCGCACCAGGCTGCAGACCCGCAGTTGCTCGCTGATCTGGTCGCTCACCCGTTGATTGTGTTCGCGCACCTGGGTGAGTTGGCGATGGGCAATCAGGTCGCCAATGTCGAGCAATTGCAGGAGCCAACCCTTGCCTTCGGGTTGAACCCAGCCACGGGTATGCAGGGTTTGCCCGGCGAGCCCCTTGAACTCCAGGTCCAGGCTTTGCCCCTGCCAGTCGCTGGGCGTGCCCTCGATCACCAGGCGGCTCGCCGCAGTGAGGTAGTCGAGCAGCGAGGGTGCCTGTTGCTGTTGCGCAGCGGGGTGTTCGAGTCGATGGCGAAGCGGGCCATGGACATCCACTACGCGGCCCTGGGCGTCCAGGTAGAACAACAACGCGGCGGTTGCCGGGATCGCTGCCGGTGCGTCAGCAGGCAGCTGGTTGCCGCGTCCGAGCAGGCGGCCGAAGAGTTTATCGCCTGAGGTCAAAACTGCATGCTCGACTGGGCGGACAGCATGGGAGGCAGGGCGGGGACGGTACCGATGCCTGGCAGTACCAGGAACGGCAGCACACTTTGGAGGCTGGACGTCGGGTAATTGATGTACACCGTCAACACGCCTGACGAGTTGTAGACGGCCGTCACGTACCCGGGAAGGAATTTGAACTGGGAGGGGATCCACGCCAGTTGTGCCTGCGCCGCACTGACGGCCTGCAGCGGCAGTGCCGTGACGTAGCCAGGCGTGGCGGGGTCCAGCGCGACGCTACGTCTTACGCCTTCGGCGGCGGCCTGGGTAAAGGACTGCATCAGCAATAACGGCAAGCTGTAGCTGACCAGGCCATAAAAAATCGCAAAAAAAATCATGAAGACCATCGCGAACTCCAGCGCGGCGGCACCTTTTTGCTTTTTAGCGAGGCCTTTTTTCATGACTCGTCTACCCTGACTACTACTACCTGATATCAGCATAGAATCATTCAGCAAAAAGGGATTTTTTTTACGTGATTCAAAGCCTCGTCCTGGTCGTTTGGCTCGCGCTGTGCGCTGTGCAAGATATCCGTCTACGTCAGGTCTCCAACCGTTTGACCCTCGGCGCAGCCTTGCTGGCGTTGGGTTACCTGTTCTGGAGCGGTACGACCTGGCTCGGTGCGCCGGCTGTCGAGGGCGGCGTGGCCTTTGTCCTGGCGTTGTTGTTCACCCTGCCGGGGTACGCGCTGGGCCGCCTGGGCGCCGGTGACGTGAAGCTGATCGCGGCATTGGGGCTGGCAACCGACTACCTCTACGTACTGGGCACTTTTATCGGCGCCGGCCTCGCGAGCGCAGCCTGGCTGTTGCTGGCGCCCAGGGTGTGGCCGCTGATGAATCAAGGGCTTAGGAATACCTTGCAGTACCTTGATCCGGCACATTCGGCCAGGCAGCCGTTCGTGCCGTTTTTACTGATCGGTTTTTGCCTGTCCTGGTTTTGGATCCCATTAGTCGCCACGTAGGGTATCGCTATGTACATAGTAGGAAAGTACGTCTACGTTTATGGGTAAGTTGTATAGGAAAAATGGTCGGAATGGATACATCGGTCCTTTTGCTTGCCAGGCATGGAGTAGCGCGTGAACAAGCTTACCTCTCAAGTGAAAGTGCTCGTGGTGGACGATCAGCCTTTGATCGTGGAAGAGCTTTGCGAATTTCTTGAAAGCAACGGTTACCGTTGCGTCCCTTGCGCATCCAGCCAGGAAGCCATCGAGCGTTTTCGCGACGATGCCGAGATCGGCCTGGTGCTGTGCGATCTGCATATGCCCGAGATGGATGGCATCGAACTGGTCCAGGCCCTGCAACACTTGGCCGGCAAGCAACGGGTCTTTGAGGCCATCATGCTGACCGGGCGTGCAGACAAGCAGGACGTGATCAAGGCCTTGCGCGCCGGGATTGCCGATTACTACCAGAAGCCGATCAATTTGGGCGAGCTGCTCGAAGGGTTGCAACGCCAGGTGGTCGCGCTGCAGGACCGACAGAAAGATCTCGACCTGGGGCACCTGAACCAGAAGCTGCAGTTTCTCTCGGCGTCCATCGATGACCTTTATCATGACCTCGACAAGGTGCGCAGCAGTCCGCAATCCGGCCTGTCGACTGAAGCCGAGGGTGAAGTCAGCGACACTGACCGGGTTGAAATACCGGCGATCTTCAATCAGTTGTCGCCCCGCCAACTGGATGTCGCAAGGCTGGTAGGCAAGGGCCAGACCAACTACCAGATTGCCTGTGAGCTGGGCATCACTGAAAACACCGTGAAACTCTACGTGTCCCAAGTGCTGCGCCTGACCCATATGCACAACCGAACCCAGTTGGCGCTGGCGTTATCGCCGAACAATTCTGCGGCGCGCCAGCGCGTCACTGCGCATTAGTTGTTGCTGCCTGGGGTGTTGCCGCCCAGTTTCTGGTCGTAGTACTCAGGAATAGGGTGTTTGTAACTGTCCAGCAGGCGTTGCATGGCCTGGTCGCGTTCAGCGGGCGTGGCCTTCTGCCGGATGGGAGATGCGCGTTCGCCACTGACCTGCAGTTGCAGCCAGCCTTCGGTCTGTTTTTGCTGTGGCGAAGAAGGCCCCGGCTCAATAGCCAGCACCGTCAGCGGCAGGCTGGCGAACAGCAGCGTGGCGAGCAGTGTGAATTTCATCGTGTGTACTCCCTTCAGAGACCTATTTGACCGGCGCTTGCAGCACGTCGCCTACGGTTGCGACCTGATCTTTTGGCGCTGTCGTCGGTGAGACGGGCGCCTTGAGTTGCTGCGCCCGGGCCTGGGCTTGCGTCACTTGTTCCGGGCTCAGGCCCATGCGGCTGGCCACTTGTGCGGCTTGTTCCCAGTTGTCCTGGTAGATCATCAGCGTCACCAGATTGATCGCCGCCAGTTGATCGCTCTGCTTGAGCTCCATGGCCGTCAAGAATTCGAAGCGTGCATCTTCCACGCGCCGTTGATTGAGGTACACCACGCCCAGGTCGTTGCGGATTTTCTCATCGGTGGGCGACATCCTGGCCGCGCGTTGCAAGTGCGCCATGGCCTGGCCGTTGTCTCCCCTGGCCGCTGCCAGCTGGCCGAGCCCGTGCTCGCCTTCGGCAGCCATGCAGGTGCCGAGCAGGCTGCGGTACAACGGTTCGGCTTCGCTGCGGCCCAGCAGGCGGTACACCTTGGCCTGGCGCTGGCGCACCTGTGGCAGGTTGTCCGGCAGGTTTTGCAGGTTGGCCAGGCTGGCGTGCAGCTTGCCCTCGTTGGCCATGTCGTCGGCCAGGTTCAGCGATAATTCCTGATCGGAGTTGGGCTTGGCACAACTGCCCTGCGCGCTGAAACCCGCCCACGGCAGTTGCCCGTTACTGGCGCAACCACTTAACAACAACAGGCTGCAGGCGACCATCAATGTCTTCATTGCATGTCCTCTCAAGGCACGAAGGCTTTGGCGATGGCGATAAAGCCAGGGCCGGCCAATACGATCAGTAATGCGGGAAACAGGAACAGCATCATCACCACGGACATTTTGGCGGACATCTTGGAAATGTATTCCTGCAGGCGGGTCAGGCGCCGGTCATCCAGCAACTGCTTGAGCGATTGCAGCGACTTCATCGCCCCGCCGCCCTGATGCAGAAGTTGCTGGAGGATCAGGCACGTGTCGCTGAGTTCATCGACGTCCAGCATCTGGCTGGCCTTGTTCAATTCCTCCCCCAGTTCCAGCCCGGAATCGACGCGTGCCAGCACCAGGCGCAGTTCGGCGGTCAGTACCGGCAGCAACTTTTGCGCGTCGTAGGCCATGACCCGCAGCGCCTGCTCCACGGCCATGCCTGACTCAAACAGAATGCGCACCAGGGGGATGAAGGTCGCTACTTCCCGGGAGATTTTCCCCTGGCGCCTTTTGGCGAGTGCCACCAGTATTCGCTTGGGCAGCAGGTAGCCGATGATCAGGCCCAGCAGGGAGATCACAAACTCATGCTCGGTGCCGGGAAAGAACAGCTCCAGTGTCATCGCGGTCAGCCCCAGCAAAACTATCGGTGAACCGATCTGGCAAGCGGCGAACATCGAGCGTTGGCTGGTTTTTCTCCAGCCCATGCGGTTGAGCAGGATTTGGGTTTCGTTATCGAGGCTGATGGTGCGCTGGCCGATCCGGGTGCTGCCCAACTGGTGCAACCACTCACTCATTTTGTCATTGCGGCCTGGCTCGCCCTGCAGCCGCTGGGCGACCACGCGTTGTTGACGACGACTGCTCAGGATATTCGCCAGCAGCAGTGATAACGCGGCAAGAAACAATACGGCACTGATCAGTATCGCCATCTCAGATACTCCGCAACATGCGCCACAGCGCCACGCATCCGATGACTTGCAAGGCGAACGCACCGAGCATCAGGCGTTGGCCGCTGTGGTCATCCCACATGGCCATCAGGTACGTCGGATTAACGAGCAGGAAGTAGCCCGCGACACTCACCGGCAGTACCGCCAGCACCAGCGCGGTCACCCGGGTTTCACCGGTCATGGCGCGTAATTGCCGTGCGCCCTGGTCGCGCTCGCGGATCATCTTGATCAGGTTTTCCAGCAGCTCACTGGCGTTGCCGCCGTAGCGGTGGTTGACCTTGAGGCCCAGGGCAAACAGGCGCAATTCATCCTGTTCATAAAACTCGGCATAGTCATGAGCGGCCTCCGGCAGGCTGACACCCAATTGCACATTGCGCTTGATACGACCCATGGACTTTTTCAACGGGTCGTCACTGGCATCGATTCCGCTCAGGATGGCGTCCGCCAGGGTGCGTCCGGATTTCAGGCTGCGTACGGCGTGATCGAGCAATTGCGGGAGTTGTTCGATCATCCGGCGCAGCCGCCGCTGGTAGCGTACGGCGATGTACAGGCGCAGTGCCAAGGGCGGTGCCGCCACCATCACAAACAAGCCTATCCACTGGCCCACGAGCCCCCCCAGCAGGGCGCCAAAGGCCCACAGGGTCAGCCACAGGCCGAGGCGCTCGGTTGGCCGGCCGAGGCCGGCACGGATAAACGTGCGTTCCAGGCTGGTGGTCACCGCGTTGTCTTTCATGGCCTGGGGTTGCCCTTCGGCCAGGCGTTCCAATACCCGGTCGGTCTGGGCCTTGCGCAAACCGTTGCGCATCAGGCCTATCCCCAGCACCAGAAGGGCCACGGCGAGCAGGGCGAGCAGAATCGGACCGATCATCGGGTTGCCTCCTACACCGGCAGGTGACCTTCGTGACGCAACTTGTCACCGGCCGGGTTGACCGCTTCGCGCAGGAAGCCAAAGCCGGTGCGCTTGTCGTGGCGAAACAGGGTGTTGGTGACGTACACGTCTTCGCGGATGCCCACCACTTCCACCACTTCGCTGACACAGCGGCGGCCATCGGGCAGGCGCGTCAGCTGGATCACCACATCCAGCGCCGCGCAGATCATTTGCCGCAGGGTTTTTTCCGCGACGACCCGGCCGGTCAGGCCCACCAGGGTTTCCAGGCGCAGCAAGGCGTCCTGGGCGTTGTTGGCGTGCACGGTACTCATCGAGCCGTCGTGGCCGGTGTTCATGGCGGTCAACACATCGATGACCTCCACGCCCCGGATCTCGCCGAGGATGATGCGGTCGGGGCGCATCCGCAGGGCGTTGCGGATCAAGTCACTGGCCTTCACTTCCCCATGCCCCTCGGCATTGGGCGGGCGGGTTTCCAGGCGCACAACGTGGGGATGGCCCAGTTGCAACTCGGCCACGTCTTCGATGGTGACCAGGCGCTCGCGGGGGTTGATCAACTGGCTGAGAATGTTCAGCAGTGTGGTTTTACCGGTGCCGGTACCGCCGCTGATCAGGATGTTGCAGCGCTTGCCGACGGCTTCCTTGAAAAAGTCGAAAATGGCCTGGTCGATGGTTTGCATGGCCACCAGGTCGCTGCTTTTAAGCATGTCCTTGCGAAACTTTCGAATCGACAGGCACGGCCCGTCCAGGGCAATCGGCGGAATGATCGCATTGACCCGGCTGCCATCGGGCAGGCGCGCATCGACCATCGGCGACGACTCATCCAGCCGGCGTCCCAGGGGTGCGAGGATGCGCTGCATGACCCGCTCGACATGGTGGTCGTCAATGAAGCGCAAGTCACTTTGTTGCAGCAGGCCATCGCGTTCGACGAATACCCGGTGCGGGCCGTTGACCAGGATCTCGGTGACGGTCGGGTCGCGCAGCAGCACTTCCAGCGGGCCGAAACCGGTCAGCTCATCGACGATCTCTTCGGCCAGGCGCTCCATCTCATAGCGGGAAATCGCCAGGTGCATACGTGTGATGTATTCGGCCACCTTGTCGATCACAAACTGCGCCAGGGACTGGCGTGTGCCTTCCAGCAGATTTTTTCCCGAATCCTCGATGGCATCGATGATGTAGCGATGCAGCACCAGCTTCAGGCCGTCGTGATCAGTGTTGCCGACGTTGCCGCGCGGGGCGACGCCAAACAGCTTCTCGCCGTTCATTTGGTCCTCAGAAGGCGGTTGAGCCAATTGGTGGAGGGTTTTTCCAGGCCCTCGGAGCGTTTTGCCAGGCGCTCACCCAAGCCGCGCAACGTCTGTGTCAGGGCTTCCCGTGGGGCCAGGGCGAACAGGGTCTGGGCCTGGTTCTTGGCACTCAGGCGCACTTCCGGGCTCCAGGGCAGGACGGCGATTACTTCCAGCCCGAAGCTCTTGCCCAGTGCCTCCGAGTCCGGGGCGGCCCCCTTTAGGTAGCGGTCTACCAGCAGGCGGGCATGGTCGAGTTTCATGCCTTTTTCCCGCCACAGGTTGAGTACGGCCAGGTTGCGGCGGCAGTCCGGCACGCTTTGGTCGGTGCACCACAGCAGTTTGTCGCAATGGCTGACAAAGGTGCGCAAGGCTTCGCTGTCGGGTTGGCCGGTCAGGTTCACCACGATGTGCTGGAAGTGCTGGCGCAGGGCGCTGAGCAACATGTACAGCTCGGCCGCGCTGGTACGCTCCAGGGGCTCGTCGTTGTTGTGGTAGGCGAGGATGCGCAGACCGGCTTCGGCGGTGGTGAAGGCGCTGTTGATCAGGGTTGAGTCCAGGCGCCGCAAGTGACGCAGGGCGTCGCCGAAATGAAAAGAACTCTCCAGCCCCAGCAGTGCGAGGCTGTCAGCGAGTGGCAGGCCCAGGTCGAGCAACAGCGTTTGCTGCCCGCTTTTTTGCACCACCAGCGCCAGGTGGCTGGCGATCAGCGCGCCGTCGGCATTGCCTTGGGTGCCGTAGAGCACGGTCAGTCCGCCCAAATGGGTATTCGGGGTGACCGCCGGCAAGCGTTTGCTCAGGCGCCGAACCAGGCCGGCAACCTCACTGGAGCGCGAGCCGTAGGCCACGAAATCCCGTGCGCCGGCGCGCATCGCGTTCAGTACAAGCTGGTTGTCCATGCCATCGCCCAAGGCCACGATGGCAAGCATCGGCTTGGCTTCCAGGGCACCTTCGATCAGGGCGCACTGGGTGGTGACGTGTTCCCGGTCCAGGCCGATGAACACCAGGTTGGCGAACGTCACGTCTACCAGTGCCAACAGTTCGTCGAGGCTGCCGGCACCGGCGCTGACCACTTGCCCCAGGGGCGCGAGTGCGCCCTGAAGCCATTCCAGATCCGTGGTGTTGCGGGTAATTGCCAAAAAGGTCTGGCTCAGGCTCTCACTCATTCGGACAGTCCACTGCGGCGGTCGAAATTGCCGTTTTCGAGGAAATACAGGCGGTACCAGTTAGGATCGTAATTGCGCAGCTTTTCCCCTGGCAACGAAGGCAGTTGGGCGTTGGCCGCCAAGGGCTGCACGAGGTGCGGGGTGACGATCATCAGCAGCTCTTTTTCCTGGCGATTGATGCTGGAGTCGCGAAAGAATGCACCGAGGATCGGGATGTCACCCAGGCCCGGGAATTTGCTGACGCTGGAGGTGTTGTTGGTGCTGATCAGGCCGCTGATCACGAAGCTTTCGCCGTCGGCCAGGGAGATGCTGGTGTCGGTGCGCCGGATGGTCAGCGCCGGCACGGAGATACCCTGGATGTTGACCGCGTTGGTGTAGTCCAGCTCACTGACCTCTGGCGCGACCTTCAGGGAAATTCGCCCATGGTCGATGACGGTCGGGGTCAGGGTCAGGCGAATACCGAACTCTTTGTATTCGATGGAGATGGTGTTGCTGCCGCTGCTGGGCACCGGGATCGGTACTTCACCACCGGCGAGGAAGGTCGCACTTTGGCCACTGAGCGCCACCAGGCTCGGCCGGGCCAGGGTGTAGGCAAAGCCGCTGCTTTCCAGGGCGTTGATCATGGCCGAGACACGTCCGCCGCCAAAGCCGATGTTGAAGGTGTCGTTGTTCACCGGGAGCCCACGGAATCCTGTGGCCGCGGCGTTGGCAACATTGTTCGGGGCGCCGAACAGAAAGTTGCCACCCCGGCCAAATATCGAGGTACTGGCCTCCTTGAGTTTGGTGCGGCTCACTTCCACAAAGCGGATGTCGGTTTGCACCTGGCTGGGCAGGGTCGGGTCATCGGACGGCGACAGGGCCAGGCTGGTCAGGGCCGACGTGGCCTTGCCCTTGACGAACACCATGCTTTGGCGCGGGCTGCTGGAGCAGGCCGTCCAGACCATCAGGCTGGTGGTGCCCGAGGCGATGCCGGTGAGCAGGAACGCCTGGTTGCCGTTGACCTGCACATCGGCCACTTTCGGATCGCCAATGGCCAGCCGCGTAATCGGCACCGGCGACTGGATAGCCTGTTGAGCGCCTTCACCCACCTCCAGCACCGCCGGCAGTTGGCCCAGGCCCGTGCAGTTGCCGGGTGCTGCCAGTGCAACGCCGACAGGCAGGCTCAGGGTGAGAAGTGCCCAGAAAATTCGCGAAAAAGACCACACGAAACGACTGCTCATTCAAGGCATCCTTAGCTCTTTCAGGGCGTTTGTTGGGTAACCTGATTGCCACGTATTACTTCGACGCCTGAACGCCTTGGCGCACCATTGCCGGCGGGACTCAGGCCGTTGACGGGCGCTGTACTGAAGGCCAGCTGGTTGAACTGGTAGAGCTCGCGCCGGGTGTTTTCCAGGTGGGTCGCGGACTCCGTTTCACCGGCCCAGTATTGGCTCAGCAGTTGTTCGTCGGCACTGCGTACAGCCAGGCGCAGTACGCCGGACTGGGCTGCGAGCATCAGCCGGCTCAGGAGCTCCTCCGGTACGGCGAGGAGTACCGTGCGCGCGCTGGCGCGACTCTGCTGCGCCTTGAGTTTTTCGTCCGGGGTGGTCGGTGGCACGGAACCGGGCGTGCCGTCGTTGGTCAGCCCCAGTTGATCGCCGACGCCCAGCAGGCGCAAGGCGGGCACCACGATTTGTGCGGACTGCTGCGGGTTGCTGGCTTCCTGGCGCAGGAAGAGCAGGACGTCCACATAGTCCCCCGGGGAGAGTTGCCCGCTGGCGCCGATCACTTCATCCACGGCGACGGCAAGCGCGCGTTCGTTAGGGCGGATCATTCGCGCCAGGGTGCCGCCGGAGTTGAAGCTCTCCTCGGTCAGCCAGGTCCCGGCCGACAGCGGCCGCCACGGGATCTTGCCCACGGCCTGGTCGAGGCTGGTGAGGCTGCCGGCGGGAACCGTGCGCAGTTTTTCCAGGGTCAGGTCGGCGGCGGTGAGCGCAACAAAAGGTGCAACGTCATGGGCCAGCACCACCACCGGTTGGCGGGTCTGGTCTTCGGCGACGGGTTGCACGACTTCAGGTGTTTGGGGCACGGGCGGTGCGACAGGGGCAGGGCGGCTGAGTACCAGGCCCCAGTAGCCTGCAATCAGTGCACCTACCAACAGCAGCCCGGCGAGGATCAAGCTAATCCGACTGTTCATGAAGGCTCTCCCTTTCCTGCTGCATCCACTGCTGTTCCCACTAATGCTTGCGTATCCGGATCGCTTCAAGCTTCTAACTATTTCGCTATTTGAAGGTAGTTCAGCTAAGACAAAACGCCATTACCGGGCGAAAAATATCTCCAGAAACCTCTGCGAAAGTGGGATTTTTGGCGTCAGCCGGCCGACTAATACTTTGTGATTAATCAGTTCTTACAGTTGTTGGTCTGGGGTTTGTTGACAATGCTCTAGTGGCACACCGAAATCATTTTTGTGATGCCGCGATACCAGCGCCGTGGGCGCAAAGGAGAAGTCATTATGTTCCTTGATCTTATTCGCATGGGTTTCATCAAAGTCCAGATTTTTTTCTATTCCAAAGAGGGCGCATCGGGTATCGAATACGCACTGGTTGCGGCGATGGTCGCTGTGGCGCTGGCTGCTTTTATTACACCTATCCGGACGGCCATAACCGGCGTCTTCAACTCGATACAGGCCGGCATTCATACCTGACCCCGGTACTCGCCTAAACGTGCAGGTTCCGCTGAATGATCTATTGCGTATCAGGCATTTCCACATGAACTCCTCTTCGGCTCCCCGGCAACAAATCCTTTTGGTGGATGACGAAGAGGACGCCCTTATTGAACTGGCCGAGTCGCTGGAGAATGAAGGCTTTGTCTGTTTTACCGCGACCTCGGTCACCTTTGCCTTGCAGGAGCTGACCCTGCACCCCGATATCGCACTGGTGATTACCGACCTGCGCATGCCCGAGGAAAGTGGTATTTCCTTGATCAAGCGTCTGCGCGAACACACCGCTCGCCAGCACTTGCCGGTGATCGTCATGTCCGGCCACGCCGAGATGGATGATGTCAGTGACATGCTGCGCCTGCAGGTGCTGGACCTGTTCCGCAAGCCGATCTACCTGGTGCGCTTGATCGATACCCTCAACAACCTCTTCCCCATCCCCAAGATCAGATTGATGTAGGAGCGAGCTTGTGTGGGAGCGGGCTTGCTCGCGAAAAACGTCAACGATAACGCGGGCAGTCTGGTTCCCCGCGTTGTCTGGACGTTCTTCGCGAGCAAGCTCGCTCCCACAGGGTTCAGAGTTGGTAGCTGAAACTCAGCGTATACCGCGGCCGCCGATTGAAGCTGTCCAGGGCGATATCCGACATTGGCTTGGCCGCTTCCAGCGCGATGTTGTAGTACTTGTTATCCCCGAAGCGCAGGCCCACCGCTGCCGATGACATGTTGTTGCCCTTGGCCGGCAGTTCGTTGAACCAGGTCTTGGCCTTGTCGAGCACCACGTACGGCTGCAGGATTTTTACCCACTCACCGCTGCGGTTGAAGCTGTAGTTGACCTCATACGCCACGCCCCAGCCCTTGTCGCCCGAGCCCTGGTCATCCGGGTAGCCACGCCCGAAATTCTGCCCGCCGAACGTCGCGCGTTCGCTGTCGGGCAGGGTGTCGTTGCTCCAGTAGAAGGCACCCGATGCCACGCCTTGCCAGTTGTCGAAGAACTTGTCGCTCTGTACGCCCGAGACGCGCAGGCGGAAGAAGTCGATGTCGGGTTTTATACCCTCGAAGTCACTCCGGGTGCTGGCGCCCAGGCCGTCGATGCCCTGGTACAGGCCGGCGCTGAGAATGCGCAGTTGGCGCGTGTCGGATTTGCGCCAGTCACCTTCGAACGCCAGGGCGCGCAGGTTGGTTTCCAGGTCGAAACGTTGCGGGAAACCCACCAGTTGATAACGGGTGGTCTGGTCCACGGCATAGAGTCGCGTGCCCAGGGTCAATGACTCGGTAGGGGAGGCAATCAGCGGATGGCTGAGGCCGACGGAGTAGCGGTCAACCTCCTGGTGTGGCTTGAGTTCAAAACCGCCGTCCAGCTGCACGTTGCTGCGCGGGTCGGCGCGGTAGCGCTCGGCGTTGACCACCAGTTGAGTGCCCTCGGCATTCACGAACTGGCTGTAGCCCAGGCGGTAGTAGTGCTCCTTGTCCTCGCCGGGCGGGAACAGGCCGCTGACGCTCAGTTGTTCGCCCATGGATGTCTGGGAATTGCTGGTGCCGGTGATCAGGGCTTGCAGGCCGCCACGGCTGTCGTCCGTCATGCTCATGCTGCTGGTGAAGGGTTTGCGCGAGGCCTGGATCTGCATGCGCGTGCCGCCATCGGTGGTGCCAGGCGGCGGTACTTGCGCCTGCAGCGTTACACCTGGAATGCGGCCCATCAAGGTGGTGTAGCGTTCGAAGGTCTTGCGGGTCAGCGGGCGCTCGGCCAGCAGCTTGGCCGCCAGTTTGTCGACGTAGGCCGAGACCGAGCCAATGTCGCCCTGCACGTTGTAATCCTTGATGTAGCCCTCCACCAGCACCACGCGCACCAGGCCGTTTTCGAAGCGCTGGTCGGGCAGGTACGCGTAGGACAACAGGTAGCCGTCCTGCTGGTAGCGGCGGGTGATGCCGCGGGTGGCTTCGATCAGTTGTGCCAGGTTGGTTTCATGGCCAATCAGCGGTTCGAAAACCTTGGCCACATCCTGGAGCGGGTAGATCGTCCCACCGTCGATTTGCAGCTTGCGGATGGTCACTTTGGTGTCCATCAACAATGGCTGGCCCTGGGTTGCCGCCGGCTCGGGCAGTTGGGTCTGTGGGGTGACCGGGCGATAGGCATCGGCGGGGAGGTTGGGTACCGGCAGGTTGCGAATGGTGTCGTTGCTGTTGAGGTAGCTGGGCAGGGTCTCGGCATGGACGCTGGCAGCAATGAGGGTGAGTAGAAACAAAGGCGTCAAGGCGCGCATAGGACACTCCATGGTCAAAACTGCTGCAGCGTTTTCGCTAGGCCCGCCGGGTTCTGGGACACGGTTCGCAAAGCCATTCATTGGCCAATAAAAAAGACGAGAGACTCGTTGGAATCTCTCGTCTCAACCAAGCGTAGGCGCTGTAGGGGAGGCCGTCTAATGGCCAGGTGCAATTCTATTTTTTGCCGGTCAGCCCACCGAGCAGACCTCCCAGGCCGCCGCCTGTGTTTGCATTTGCATTGGCAGTGCCCGTAGCGGTGGCACCGGCACCCACGTTCAAGCCACCGAGCAGACCGCCACCGTTACTGCTGGTGCCGCCGGTTACCAGGCCACCCACCGAGCCGACGGTATTGCCGACGGCATTCAGGGTACCGCCCACAGCGTTAGTCACCGGATTGGCATTCGCCGCCGTCAGGTTGGTGCCCAGGCTGCTGACTGCGCCGCCGACCTGGGTAACCAGACCATTCACCGGTGCGCCGATACCGGTGCTGGTGCCGATGTTTTGCGTCAGATTGGCAACACCCGAGGTCACTGGGTTGAGTGCGGTGCCGACATTGGTCGCCAGGCCTGCAACGGGAGCCGTGGCTGCAGTGTTGGCCACGCCATTGCCACCGATCAGGGTGCCGAGCGACGCGACGGTGTTACCCACTTGGCCGCCGGTCACACCGGCTGCACTGACAGTGCCGTTGGTGTTGCCGGCATTCAGGCCGTTGCCGACGTTGGCGACAAGACCGCCGACGAGTTCAGGCAGGCCCGATTGAGGGGTCGTGGTGGCCGGGTTGACGTAACCGCTCGACTTATCAAGGGTGGTGCCAACGCCAGTCAACACGCCACCGACGAGTGTCCCGACAGGGTTGCCTGCGCCGCCGGCGCTGGCCACCTGGCCGCCAAGGCCGGTGACAGTGGAGCCGACTTTATCCAGTACGCCGCCGACCGGGTTGCCCAGGCCTGTTTTATTGCCCAGGTTGCCGGTGGTGTTTTCCACCAGGGAGACCACCGGTACCAATACGCTTTTACCCACCGTATTGGTCACGCTGCCCAATGGCCCGGTGGTGCTGGCAGTGCTCAAGGTATCGCCGAGCATGGTGACGGCCTGGCCGACCTGATCAACCACGCCACCTGCCGCACCGCCAACGCCACCGGTCAAGCCGCCGACGACGGGAATGCCGCCAAGGGTGGTGCCCAGGGATTTGCCGGTGTTGGAAACGCCGGTGCCCAGGTCGGCAACGCCATCGGCCACACCGGCAACGGTTGTGCCCACGGAGTTGCTATTGGTACCCAGCGTGCCCAGGCCGTTGCTCAAGCCGCCGCCGATACTGTTGACGGCGGTGCCTGTCGCGGTGACCAGCCCGCCGGCAGTGGTGCCGACAATGGGAACCGTGGTCAGGGTTGTGCCCAGGTTACCTACCGTGGTGCCGACATTACCGACGACACCGCCCACAGCGCCTACTACCTGGCCGGTGACCAGGGGAGTGGTCGAGCCGGTGCCGCCGCCAGTACCACCGCCAGTGCCGCCACCGGTACCTCCACCAGTGCCGCCGCCGGTGCCACCACCGGTACCGCCGCCGGTACCTCCACCAGTGCCTCCGCCGGTGCCTCCACCAGTGCCGCCGCCGGTGCCACCACCGGTACCTCCACCAGTGCCGCCGCCGGTGCCACCACCGGTACCTCCATCAGTGCCGCCGCCAGTGCCACCACCGGTACCGCCGCCGGTGCCTCCACCTGTTCCACCGCCAGTACCGCCGCCAGCATCCGGAGAGGAGGCTGCGACGCTACTGTGATGACCACCACCACCGCTGCTGCAGCCTCCGAGGCTTACTGCCAGAATCAGGGCCAGCGCGGTACTTGCTTTCCACAACACGACTTGAGTTTTCATGATTGAGTTCCTTGCACCTGGTACAGCCTTTGTTGTTTTCGAAGTTCGCTGTTTCTAGGGACAGCGATACATTCGTCCGTTATGGCTATAACAGTCCCGGGTGCGCGCTCTCGCAACGCTCAACTTGGTATTAACGATTTATATACACGAAGAGTTAGTTTGCTTAACGACTAATACCAAGGGTGTAGAAGGCAGCGGTGTTTAAGTTGTAAGTTTATTAAAATCAATGAGTTGATAAGAGTAGCGAGCTATCGATAGCTCGCTATAACTTAGGATGTATATATACAATTTATCAGGCGATGGGCCGCCAGCGGCCGACCATGTGTTCAATGTCCCCGGCGCCTTTAAGTTGCAGCTCACCGCTGGAGCCGGGGGCGCTCGTGAACAACGTTACCTCACTGGGCAAACGCACCGGCTTTTTAAACTCGACATCTATCTCGAGATTGGCGGCTGGCAAATGCTCACTCAGTGCCGCCAGTGTGCGGGCCTTGTTCCACAGCCCATGGGCGATGGCCTGGGGAAAGCCGAATAACCTGGCAGTGAGGGCGCTCAAGTGAATCGGGTTGTAGTCGCCGGACACCCGGGCGTAGCGGCGGCCAACATCGGCGGGGGCTTTCCAGCGGGTCAGTTCGGCGACGGCGGCAGGGGGTTGCAGCGGGTTGTCCGTTGCTGCGCCATCGAGTTTCACACCGCGACAGAGCATCCGGCTTTGCGCTTCCCACAGTAGCCCCAGTGAATCTTCGACCGTGGTCACAATATCGAATGTCGCGCCCTTGGCATGGGGCTGCAAATTCTGCGCGTAAACACCGACCGTCAAGTCACTCACACCGCCCAACGGGCGCAGGATGCGGATCCGGTTGCTCAGGTGGATCAATCCCAGCAGCGGGAAAGGAAACGCCTTGTCAGTGAGCAATTGCATCTGCAGGCCGAATGCCAGGATATGGGGATAAGTGGCCGGCAGTACCGGGCTCTCGGCAAACCCGCAGACCTTGCGATAGGCCGCCACTTCCCTGGGGTTCACACTGACCCGGCAGCGCAACCCTTGCTCGGGCAGCGTGGTGCCGGTGATCTTGCGCTTGAGTGCCGCGCGCCAATACAGCGGCGGCAGGAACGGGGTGCTGCCTAATGTGTGCCACTCCATGCTTACGCTCCCAATAGACTTTGTCCGCACACCCGAAGTGCCTGCCCGCTGACCGCGCCCGAGCCCGGCTGGCCGAGCCAGGCCACCGCCTCGGCGACGTCCTGGGGCAAGCCGCCCTGGCCCAGCGAACTCATGCGGCGCCCGGCCTCACGCAGGGCGAAGGGAATGTGTGCGGTCATCTGGGTTTCGATAAAGCCTGGGGCCACGGCATTGATGCTGATCCCGCGCTCACCGAGCAACGGCGCCCAGGCCTGGGCCAGGCCAATCAGCCCGGCCTTGCTCGCGGCGTAGTTGGTTTGCCCGCGGTTGCCGGCGATGCCGCTGATGGATGCCAGCAGCACCACGCGACCGTTGTCGTGCAGGGTGCCGCTGTCCAGCAGCGCCTTGGTCAGCAGTTGCGGCGCGTTGAGATTGACCGCCAAGACTGCGTCCCAATATTCCGGCGTCATGTTGGCCAGGGTTTTATCGCGGGTGATGCCGGCGTTGTGCACCACGATGTCGATGCCGTCCGGCAGGTGTTCGATCAGTTGGGTGGCGGCGTCTTCGGCGCAGATATCCAGGGCGATGCTGCGGGCGCCCAGGCGCGCGGCCAGGGCATCGAGGTCGGCCTTGGCTTGTGGCACGTCCAGCAGGATCACCTCGGCACCGTCGCGGGCCAGGGTTTCGGCGATCGAGGCACCGATGCCGCGGGCGGCGCCGGTCACCAGGGCCTTGTGCCCGGCGAGTGGGCGCGTCCAGTCCGCGACCTGGGTCGCGCAAGGGTTCAGGCGAATGACCTGGCCGGAGATATAGGCACTTTTCGGCGAGAGGAAGAACCGCAACGCACCCTCCAATTGATCCTCGGCCCCGTCGCCCACGTACAGCAATTGCAGGACGCCGCCGCTGCGTAGCTCTTTGGCCAGCGACCGGCTGAAGCCTTCAAGGGCCCGTTGGGCACTGGCGGCAAATGGGTCGCCGAGGCTTTCCGGGGCACGGCCAAGGATCACCAGGTGCGCGCTGTGATCGAGATTTTTCATCAGCGGCTGAAAGAACTCCCGCAGCTGTTTGAGTTGATCGGTGTGCTGCAGTTGGCTGGCGTCGAATACCACGGCCTTGAGCTTGGGCCCGTGGCCGGGAATCCAGGTGGTTGCCGTCGACGGTTCGGTGCCGTAGCTATAGATAGCGTCGGTCAGCTTGTTGGCGAACGGCAGGATTTTTGTCGCCAGCGGGCCGCCGCCGATCAGCAGCGCACCCTCCACCGGACGCAGGCGTCCGGCCTGCCAGCGTTCCAGGCGTACCGGTGACGGCAGGCCAATGGCGGCGACCAGGCGATGGCCGAGGCTGGAGTTGGCGAAGTCGATATAACGGTCAGACATGGAACGCTCTCCGAGTGCTGGGGTTCAAACGGTGGACCATCAATAGGTGAAAGTCGTTCGATTGAGCCTAGGCTAGGCTCAGAGATTCACCCCATAACCTCAAGGGAGCTTTCCATGACTCAATTGCGCCGTGTAGCGATCATTGGCGGTAACCGCATCCCCTTCGCCCGCTCCAACGGCCCTTACGCCACGGCGAGCAACCAGGCGATGTTGACCGCCGCCCTCGAAGGCCTGATCGAACGCTACAACCTGCACGGCCTGCGTATTGGCGAGGTGGCCGCCGGGGCGGTGCTCAAGCATTCCCGCGACTTCAACCTGACCCGCGAGTGCGTGCTGGGCTCGCGCCTGTCGCCGCAAACCCCGGCCTACGATATTCAGCAGGCCTGTGGCACGGGGCTGGAAGCCGCGTTGCTGGTGGCGAACAAGATTGCGCTGGGGCAGATCGAAAGCGGGATTGCCGGCGGCGTCGACACCACGTCCGACGCGCCTATCGGGGTGAATGAGGGCCTGCGCAAAATCCTGCTGCAAGCCAATCGCAGCAAATCCATGGCGGATAAACTTAAAGTCTTGTTACAACTTCGTCCCCATCACCTCAAGCCGGAGCTGCCGCGCAACGGCGAGCCGCGCACCGGGTTGTCCATGGGCCAACATTGCGAGTTGATGGCGCAGACCTGGCAGATCCCCCGCGCCGAGCAGGATCAGTTGGCGCTGGAAAGCCACCAGAAAATGGCCGCGTCCTACGCCGAAGGCTGGCAAAACGATTTGCTCACGCCCTTTCTTGGCCTGACCCGCGACAACAACCTGCGCCCCGACCTGACCCTGGAAAAACTCGCCAGCCTCAAGCCCGCCTTCGAGCGCAGTGAAAAGGGCACCCTCACCGCCGGTAACTCGACGCCGCTGACCGATGGCGCCTCGTTGGTGCTGCTGGGCAGTGAAGCCTGGGCCAAGGAGCGCGGCTTGCCGATTCTCGCCTACCTGCGCGATGGCGAAGCGGCGGCGGTGGATTTCGTCAACGGCGCCGAAGGCCTGCTGATGGCGCCGGTGTACGCCGTGCCGCGCCTGCTGGCTAGGAATGGCCTGACCCTGCAGGACTTCGATTACTACGAGATTCACGAAGCCTTTGCTGCCCAAGTGTTGTGCACGCTGAAAGCCTGGGAAGATCCGGAATACTGCAAGACCCGCCTGGGGCTGGATGCACCGCTGGGCTCTATCGACCGCAGCCGCTTGAACGTCAAGGGCAGCTCATTGGCCGCCGGCCATCCGTTTGCTGCCACGGGCGGGCGGATCGTCGCCAACCTGGCCAAGCTGCTGGACGCAGCCGGCAAGGGCCGGGGCCTGATCTCGATCTGCGCCGCCGGGGGCCAGGGCGTCACCGCGATTATTGAGCGCTGATCTCGGCTATGATCGGGCCGCCGGTCAATTTGGCATATTGGATGCATTCTTAAGCGGTCAAAGGTCGGTACCCTCTCCCCGCGGCGAGAGGATTGCCGTATAACGAGTGCCATACGCGTGTTTGGTAATAAAGGACCCACAATAAAAGCTGATGAAGACTCCTAAACGCATTGAACCCCTGATCGAGGACGGTCTGGTCGACGAGGTGCTGCGCCCACTCATGAGTGGTAAAGAAGCAGCTGTTTACGTGGTGCGCTGCGGCAACGAGTTACGTTGCGCCAAGGTCTACAAGGAGGCGAATAAACGAAGTTTTCGTCAGGCGTCCGAATACCAGGAAGGCCGCAAGGTCCGCAACAGCCGTCAGGCCCGGGCCATGGCCAAGGGCTCCAAGTTCGGCAAGAAAGAAACCGAAGATGCCTGGCAGAACGCTGAGGTAGCGGCGCTGTTTCGCCTGGCCGGTGCGGGTGTTCGCGTGCCCAAGCCGTACGACTTCCTCGAAGGCGTGCTGCTGATGGAGCTGGTGGCCGATGAATACGGCGACGCGGCGCCACGTTTGAACGACGTGACGCTGGAGCCGGACCAGGCCCGTGAATACCACGCCTTCCTGATTACCCAGATCGTGCTGATGTTGTGTACCGGCCTGGTGCACGGTGACCTTTCCGAGTTCAACGTGCTGCTGACGCCGACGGGCCCGGTGATCATCGACCTGCCTCAGGCGGTGGATGCCGCGGGCAACAACCACGCGTTCAGCATGCTGGAACGGGATGTGGGCAACATGGCTTCCTACTTCGGGCGCTTTGCCCCGGAATTGAAGAAGACCAAGTACGCCAAGGAGATGTGGGCGCTGTATGAAGCCGGCACGCTGCACCCGGCCAGTGTGTTGACCGGCGAGTTCGACGAACCGGAAGAGCTGGCTGACGTGGGCGGTGTTATCCGCGAGATCGAAGCGGCGCGGCTCGATGAAGAGCGTCGCCAGGCGATTCGCGCGGCAGACGATGCGCCACCGAGCAAGGCGTCGGAAGAACCGCCACCGCCGCCCTGGATGCAGTGATCCAACGGCGAGTGGATATCCAAATGTGGGAGCGGGCTTGCTCGCGAAAGCGCTGGTTCAGTCAACTGATGTATTGACTGACACTCCGCATTCGCGAGCAAGCCCGCTCCCACATTAGGTTCCGTGCATGCCTGGTTAAACTTGCTCAGGTGCAACAACTGCCCGACGCCAACTCCTTGAGAATCGGGCAATCCGGCCGATGGTCGCCCTGGCAGTGTTCCACCAGGTCCTGCAACGTATCGCGCAATTGCCCCAACTCGCGGATCTTCTGGTTCAGCTCATCGATATGCTTGCGGGCCAGCGCCTTCAGGTCGGCACTCGCACGGCCCCGGTCCTGCCAGAGGGTCAGCAACTCGTGCGGCAGACGATGCGCCACCGAGCAAAGCGTCGGAAGAGCCGCCACCGCCGCCCTGGATGCAGTGATCCAACGGCGAGTGGATATCCAAATGTGGGAGCGGGCTTGCTCGCGAAAGCGCTGGTTCAGTCAACTGATGTATTGACTGACACTCCGCATTCGCGAACAAGCCCGCTCCCACATTAGGTTCCGTGCATGCCTGGTTAAACTTGCTCAGGTGCAACAACTGCCCGACGCCAACTCCTTGAGAATCGGGCAATCCGGCCGATGATCGCCCTGGCAGTGTTCCACCAGGTCCTGCAACGTATCGCGCAATTGCCCCAGCTCGAGGATCTTCTGGTTCAGCTCATCGATATGCTGGCGGGCCAGCGCCTTGACGTCGGCACTCGCGCGTCCCCGGTCCTGCCACAGCGTCAGCAATTTGCCGACCTCTTCCAGGGAAAACCCCAGGTCCCGCGAGCGCTTGATAAACGCCAGGGTGTGCAAGTCATCGGCGCCATAAATGCGGTAGCCGCTGTCGGTGCGATGGGCGGCTTTCAACAAGCCGATGGACTCGTAGTAACGAATCATCTTCGCGCTCAGGCCGCTTTGGCGTGCTGCTTGGCCGATGTTCATGGACGCTCGTCCTCCAGGTCCTTGGGTTTCCAGGTTTTCAACAGCAGTGCGTTGCTCACCACGCTGACACTGGACAGGGCCATGGCCGCGCCAGCCATCACCGGGTTGAGCAGGCCGAACGCCGCCAGCGGAATGCCGATCAAGTTATACACAAAGGCCCAGAACAGATTCTGTCGAATTTTCGCATAGGTCTTGCGGCTGATTTCCAGGGCTGCCGGCACCAGCCGTGGGTCGCCGCGCATCAGGGTAATACCTGCCGCGTGCATCGCCACGTCGGTACCGCCGCCCATGGCGATGCCGATGTCGGCCGCGGCCAGGGCCGGTGCGTCGTTGATGCCGTCGCCGACCATTGCCACCACGCCGGTCTTTTTCAGCTCGGCGACGGTAGCCGCCTTGTCCGCAGGCAACACCTCGGCGTGCACGTCATCGATGCCCAGGGCTTCGGCCACCACGCGGGCGCTGCCACGGTTATCGCCGGTCAGCAGGTGGCTGCTGATATGCCGAGCCTTGAGTGCTTGTATCGCTTGCAGGGCGCCCGGTTTAAGCGTGTCACCGAAGGCAAACAAACCCAGCACGCGGGGCTGCGGGCCTTGCTCGATCAGCCAGGACAAGGTGCGGCCTTCGGCCTCCCACGCACTGGCCGAATCGGCGAGATCACCGGTGCTCAAGCCGGTTTCTTCCAGCAGGCGACGGTTGCCCAGCGCCAGTTGCCGGCCATCTAGGGTGCCTGCAATGCCACGCCCGGTAAGGGATTGGCTGGCGCTGACATCCGCGACGTTCAAACCTTGTTCGGCACAGGCATCCAGCACCGCCTTGGCCAATGGGTGTTCACTGCCGCGCTGCAGCGCGCCGGCCTGTTGCAGCAGCGCCCCTTGATTGCCGTCAATGGCGGCCAGGTGCGCAATCTTTGGTGCGCCGGAGGTCAGGGTGCCGGTCTTGTCGAACACCACGGCGCTGACTTCATGGGCGCGCTCCAGGGCTTCGGCGTCCTTGATCAGGATGCCGTGGCGGGCGGCAACGCCGGCACCGGCCATGATGGCGGTAGGTGTGGCCAGGCCAAGGGCGCAAGGGCAGGCGATCACCAATACGGTCACCGCATTGATCAGCGCGACCTCCAGCGGTGCGCCATACAGCCACCAGCCGACCAGCGTGGCCAAGGCCAGCACCAGCACCACCGGCACGAACACCTGGCTGACTTTATCCACCAGTTTCTGGATCGGTGCCTTGGCGGCCTGGGCGTCTTCCACCAGGCGGATGATCCGCGCCAGCACGCTTTCCGCGCCGAGGGCCAGGGTACGCACCAGCAGCCGGCCTTCGCCGTTGATGGCGCCGCCGGTGACTGCGTCGCCAGGCTGCTTCGGCACCGGCAGGCTTTCACCGCTGATCAAGGCTTCGTCGGCGTGGCTTTGGCCTTCGACCACTTCGCCGTCCACCGGGAAGCGTTCGCCGGGTTTGACCAGCACCAGGTCATTCAGCTTGAGGGCGGTGATGGCGACGTCCTGCTCGCGGCCGTCGATCACCTGAATCGCCCGTTCCGGACGCAAGGCTTCCAGAGCGCGGATGGCACTGGCGGTCTGGCGCTTGGCGCGGCTTTCCAAATATTTGCCCAGCAGCACCAGGGCGATCACCACCGCCGAGGCTTCGAAATACAGGTGGGGCATTGTGCCGGCGGACGCCGTGAGCCATTCATAGATACTCAGGCCGTAACCGGCGCTGGTGCCGATGGCGACCAGCAGGTCCATATTGCCCGCTCCGGCGCGCACGGCTTTCCAGGCCGCGATATAGAAGCGCGCACCGAAGATGAATTGCACCGGGGTGGCCAGGGCAAATTGTACCCAGGCCGGGAGCATCCAGTGCAGCCCGAACGGTTGCACCAGCATCGGCAGCACCAACGGCGCGGCGAGCAGAATTGCCAGCAGCAGCGACCAGCGTTCATGGCTCAGGCGTTGTTCCTGGCTGGCCTGGGTGGCGGTTTCGCTTTGGGGCAGGGTGGCGGTGTAGCCGGCCTTGTCGACGGCGGCGATCAGGACGCCGGGGTCCATCTGGCCGAGCACTTCAATGTGGGCGCGTTCGTTGGCCAGGTTGACGCTGACACTTTGCACCCCGGGCACTTTGCCCAGTGCCCGTTCAACCCGCCCGGCGCAGCTGGCGCAGGTCATGCCGCTGATCGGCAGGTCGAAGGTGGTGGATCCGTTCATGGGCAGTACTCCAGGAGAGATTGCCCCTAGGATCAACCTTGACCTGTGGGGAAGGTCAAGGCGTTAGATCAATGTTTCAGTATTCCAGTGCGGCCGGTTTCAGGTACATGCCGTCCGGCCCTTGCGCGATACGCAACTTGCGCACGTCACCCGCCTTCAACGTAATGTTTTGCGCCGGTGGTGCGAGCATGCCCGGCAAGCAACCCTGGGATTGCCCCGGCAACAACTTCAGGCGCAACGACACATTCCCGGCCGGCAAGTTGAAGGAGGTGGCCTGCTCCTGGAACAGCCGCCCGGCCAACTGGTCCTGGATGTACAAGCCAATCTCGCAGTTGGTCGGCACTTCCAGGCGCTCCCGGGAAATGATCAGCACCGCATAATCTTCATCTGCGCTGGCCGGTGGCACAGCAGCAAACAAGCCCATCAGGCTGACAAGGCCAAAAAATGACCAGCGCATGGCGAATTCTCCGAGGTTCACATCGTGGATAAGTGCAGCTTGGCCGAGGGCGCGAATGAATGCCAGCCCGGCCGATGTTTTCAGAACTTGACCTTGCCATCATGGCAAGGTCAACACTGCGGGCAACCTCATTAAAGGAGTCATGTCATGCAAGTATTCAGCGTTGAAGGAATGACCTGCGGCCACTGCGTCCGCTCGGTAACCCAGGCGGTGCAGGATAAGGACCCGGCGGCCAGCGTGCGCGTCGACCTCGCGACAAAGGAAGTCGGCGTGGAAAGCAGCCTGCTGTCGCCGGCAGAGGTGATCAACCTGATCAGTGAAGAAGGCTACAGCGCCAAGCTCGCCTGACTTTTTGAATAGTTAGCGAGCTAACTTAATGTTCAAGGCACCCGAGCCCGGCTAGACTGTTGGGCTGCCGACTCACCTGGGTGCCTGATGAACCTTCGTATAATCCTGATCTTGGGGGCCTTGAGCGCGTTCGCGCCGCTGGCCATCGACTTCTACCTGCCGGGGTTCCCGGCCATGGCCGTGGCATTCGGCACCGACGAAAAACATATTCAGCTGACCTTGGCCGTGTACTTCACGGGCCTGGCGATCGGCCAGTTGATCTATGGACCGCTGGCAGACCGTTTTGGCCGGCGCGGGCCGCTGCTCAGCGGCGTCACCCTGTTTACCCTGGCGTCCTTCGCCTGTGCGTACGCGCCGTCCCTGGAATGGCTGATCGGCGCGCGTTTCGTCCAGGCCCTGGGCGGCTGCGCGGGCATGGTGATCTCGCGGGCGGTGGTCAGCGATAAATGCGACGCGGTGGGCTCGGCCAAGGTGTTTTCCCAACTGATGCTGGTCACCGGGCTGGCGCCGATCCTCGCGCCGCTGGCGGGCGGGGTGATGGTTGGCGTGTGGGGCTGGCAGTCGATCTTCCTGGCGCTGACGGCGTTCAGTGTGATGGCGGCCATTGCGGTAGCAGTCGGGCTGCCGGAAAGCTTCCCGGCCCATCAACCGCGCCAGCCGCTGTCAGGCGCACTGCGCCAGTACGGCCGGTTGCTGTCGGACCGGGTGTACCTGGGCTATGCCTTGACCGGCGGCATCTCGATTGCCGGTATGTTTGCCTACATCGCGGGCTCGCCCTTCGTCTTTATCAAGCTCTATGGCGTGCCCGCCGAACACTATGGCTGGGTATTCGGCTCGAATGCCGCGGGCTTTATCCTGGTGGCACAGGTCAATGCGCGTTTGCTCGCGTCGCGTGGCCCGGCATTTTTGCTGTCGCGCACGGTGTGGGTTTACTTGGCGGCGGGTCTGTCGTTGCTGGCAATTACTGCGCTGCGCACGGACGCTTTGTGGCCACTGCTGGTACCGCTGTTTATCTGCATCGCCAGCCTGGGCTGCATTTTGCCCAATACCTCGGCCTGCGCCATGAGCGGGCAGGGCGCTCGGGCGGGCAGCGCGTCGGCGTTGCTCGGCTGCATTCAGTTTGGTGTGGCCGCAGGCGCAGCGTCGTTGGTCGGCGTGCTGCACGACGGCACGGCGATGCCGATGGCAATGGTCATCAGCTTGTGTGGCGTATTGGCCGTAACGTTCGCGATGCTGACCCGGCGCCTGCAGCGCCAACGGGCACTGCAAGCGGCGGACTGATCAGGATCAGCCAGCAGAACGCTGCTGGCTTTCGGGGAATCGGTGAGGCGCCTGGATACGGGTTTGCAGGGTGTCGGCAAACGCGCGGGCCTCGGCCTCACTGCGGAAGGTAAAGGCGTTCTGGTCGAGACGGACCTGCCATTTGTTGCCTTCGGATCTTGCTAGCGCTTTTATCAGGATCTTCATTGCTGACTTCCTCACGTAAATTGCGTGGCAAAGGCGGCCAATATAAACCCGAATACGCTCACAAATATGACAAGGATCAAGTCTCTGACTAGCGGTGTCGTCCATTACTCACATGAATAACAGACGACACTGACAGAACCTTTCGTTAGAACCCTTCCAGCACGATCTTGCCCTTGGCCTTGCCGCTTTCCAGCAGTTCGTGGGCGCGGCGCAGGTTAGCCGCGTTGATCACGCCAAAGTGCTCGCCCACGGTGGTTTTCAGAGTACCGGCGTCGATCAGTTCGGCGACGCGATTGAGCAGGTTGTGCTGCTCGATCATGTCGCTGGTCTCGAACATCGAGCGGGTGTACATGAACTCCCAATGCAGCGACAGGCTCTTGCGCTTGAGCTTGCTTACGTCCAATGCCTTTGGATCGTCGATCAGCGCCAGTTTGCCCTGGGGAATCAGCGCTTCCACCAGTTGGTCCAGGTGCTGGTCGGTCTGGGTCAGGCTGGCGACGTAGTTCACCTGCGGATGGCCGGCGTTTTTCAGCTCTTCGCTCAACGGTTTGCTGTGGTCGATCACCAGGTCGGCGCCCAGGTCCTTGGCCCATGCCTGGGTTTCAGGACGGGAGGCGGTGCCGATGACTTTCAGGCCGGTGAGCTGTTTCGCCAGTTGGGTCAGGATCGATCCCACACCACCCGAAGCACCGACAATCAGCAGGCTCTGGCCTTCATCGGCCTTGCCTTCACGCACTTGCAGGCGTTCGAAGAGCAATTCCCAGGCGGTGATGGCGGTCAGCGGCAGTGCAGCAGCGTCGGCAAAACCCAGGGTTTTCGGCATATGGCCGACGATGCGCTCATCGACAGTGTGCAGTTCGCTGTTGCCGCCGGGGCGTACCAGGGAGCCGGCGTAGAACACCTTGTCGCCGACCTTGAACAGGCTGACTTCGCTGCCCACGGCCTTGACCACACCGGCCACGTCCCAGCCCAGCACTTTGGCCGCGCCGTTTTCCGGGGCGACGTTCTGGCGCACCTTGGTGTCCACCGGGTTCACCGAGATGGCTTTGACTTCCACCAGCAGGTCGCGGGGGCCGGCGACCGGTTCGGGCAGTTCGATGTCTTGCAGGGATTTTGGATCGTTGATCGGCAGTGCGGCGTAGTAGGCGATGGCTTTCATGATGGTTTCCAAAAAAGGGGGCGGTTGATCAGGCAATAAACTTCAGGCGCTTGAGTTCGAAATGCTCAAGCACGTCGGCAGCCTTGGTGCGGAAATTCTGGATATGCGCGCTCTGGTCGTGGTCGGCCAGCGCGGCGTCGTCACTCCAGCGTTCGAGCATGTAGAAGGTCTCGGGGTGTTGCAGGTCTTGGTGCAGGTCGTACTGCTGGCAGCCGGCTTCGATGCGGGTCGGTTCCAGCAGCTCGCGCAGCAGGGTTTCCAGGGTGGCCTGTTGGCCGGGTTTGGCGATCAGCGTGGCGATGACGTTAAAGGCAGCAGACATATTCGACTCCAGACACGTGATGAACGGGATGGACAGATGATTGGCTATTTCTCTGGAAGATAAAACCCGCTAAAAGAGCAGTCTCTTTCAATGCTTTTTTGATAATGGGCGGTCGGCGTGCTGCGTTTTGATGACTTGCAGTTGTTTGTGCGTGCGGCAGACCTGGGCAGCCTTTCGGCGGCAGCACGGGTGATGGACATGTCGGCGGCGGTGGCCAGCGCGGCGTTGAAGCGCATCGAGCAGCAGTTGGGCGCACGGTTGTTGGCGCGTTCCACCCGCAGCCTGCGCCTCACGGCCGAGGGCGAAGGCTTCCTGGAGTACGCCCGGGCCGCCTTGAGCAGCCTGGATGAAGGCCGGCGGTTGTTGGCCAGCGGCCAGGATCAGGTCAGCGGGGTGCTTCAACTCTCGGCGCCGTCGGACTTTGGCCGCAACCAGCTGCTGCCCTGGCTGGATGAGTTCCAGCGCGAATACCCCGACCTGAGCGTACGCCTGTTGTTGGGCGACCGGATTGCCGACCTGTTCCGCCAGCCGGTGGATATCGCCCTGCGCTACGGCGAACCCGAAGACTCCAGCCTGATCGCGTTGCCCATCGCCCCGGACAACTGCCGCGTGCTCTGCGCTGCTCCCAGCTATCTGGCGCGGCACGGCGAGCCGCGCCACCTGGAGCAACTGACCCAGCACAATTGCCTGCTGTACATGCTCGGCAGCCGGGTGCATGACCATTGGGGGTTTAACGATGGCAAGCGTGATGTCGGCCTGACGGTGACCGGTGACCGCTTCAGTGATGATGCCGATGTGGTGCGACGCTGGGCGGTGGCGGGGGTAGGTATCGCCTACAAGTCCTGGCTGGATGTCAGCTCGGATGTGCTGGCGGGGCGCCTGCGGCTGATCCTGCCGGAGCTGCGGGGCGAACGTACGCCGCTCAATCTGTTGTGTGCCCATCGCGCGCAACTGAGCAAGCCGATCAATCTTCTGCGGGAAATGCTCGTTGCCCGTTGTGCGACATTGACTGCGCAATTGCCGGAGCGATCAGCCTCTACACCATAACCCCGGGGATATCGGGAAATTTCCTTCAGCTTCTGTCCTTGGTTGCGCTGTAAGACGGCACGGAACCCGGCGTTTTCACGCTTATACTTTTCCGCCCGACGCAGCAGACAAATGATTCAACAGGGAGTGAATGAGCACATGGAACAGGCACCTTGCATCAGTCAGATCGCCACCTTGCTGGCCGACCCGAAACGCACCGCGATGGTGTGGGCATTGATGGACGGCTCGGCCAAACCCTCCGATGAGTTGGCGACACTTGCCGGGCTGTCATCGGCCTCGGCGAATGCGCATCTGACGCGATTGACGGCCGGTGGCCTGTTGCGTGTCGAAGCCCGCAGCGGCAAACGCTTTTTCCGGGTGGCCGCCGCCGATGTGGCGGCCGCCGTGGATGCATTGGCCTGCACCACGATGGCCAGCGTCGCCCGCAGCACGCCCATTCATTCGCGGTCATTGACTGCGCCTGCGGCTTTACGGCGAGCGCGGCTGTGCCATGGTCACCTGGGGGGCGAGCTGGCAGCGGGTTTGTATCAACGGATGATGGCGGCCGGGTGGATCGAGCGCGCGGAACAGCGTACGGACGTGACGCCGTCAGGTGCGCGTAAACTCGCAGCGCTGGGGATTTTTACCCAGGCACTGGCTCAGCCGATCGTGTGCGATTGTTTTGATTGGAGCGAACAGCAGCCACACCTGGGCGGTGCGTTGGGGGCCGCGTTGTTGCAGTTGTGCCTGCAGTCGAACTGGGTCAGCGTGATCAATGAGTCCCAGGCGTTGCAGGTCAGTGAAGCCGGGCAACTGGAAATTGCCCGGCTCGCCAGACCGGTCGGTGATTAAGGCTTGACCAACCGTGCATCCAGGCTGTTTTGCGCCAGGCGTTTGGCCTGGTCCTGGGTCATGCCCAGCGAGGTGTACAGCGCATGGAAGTTCTCGGTGACATAACCGCCGAAGTACGCCGGATCGTCCGAGTTCACCGTCACTTTCACCCCACGCTCAAGCATGTCGAGGATGTTGTGCTGGGACATGTCGTCGAACACGCAGAGCTTGGTGTTGGACAACGGGCACACCGTCAGCGGGATCTGTTCGTCGATGATCCGCTGCATCAGGCGCTCGTCTTCAATGGCGCGTACGCCATGGTCGATACGCTGGATCTTCAGCAGGTCGATGGCTTCCCAGATGTACTCCGGCGGGCCTTCTTCACCGGCGTGGGCGACGGTCAGGAAACCTTCGTGACGGGCACGATCAAACACGCGCTGGAACTTGCTCGGTGGGTGGCCCATTTCCGAGCTGTCCAGGCCCACGGCAACAAACGCATCACGGAAGGGCAGTGCCTGGTCGAGGGTTTTTTCGGCCTCTTCTTCGCTCAAGTGGCGCAGGAAGCTCAAGATCAAACCGCTGGTGATGCCCAGTTGTTGCTCGCCGTCTTTCAAGGCGGCGGCAATGCCGTTGAGCACCACTTCGAACGGTACGCCGCGGTCGGTGTGGGTCTGCGGGTCGAAGAACGGTTCGGTGTGGATCACGTTCTGCGCCTTGCAGCGCAGCAGGTAGGCCCAGGTCAGGTCGTAGAAATCCTGGGAGGTGCGCAGTACATCGGCGCCCTTGTAGTAGAGGTCGAGAAACTCTTGCAGGTTGTTGAAGGCGTAGGCCTTGCGCAGGGTTTCGACGTCGTTCCACGGCAGCGCGATCTTGTTGCGTTCGGCCAGGGCGAACAGCAGCTCAGGCTCCAGCGAGCCTTCCAGGTGCAGGTGCAATTCAGCCTTGGGCAGGGCGTTGAGCCAATCGTACATTTATAAATTCTCATCAGGTGCAATGGCGGCATTCTACAGGCGCACGCCGAAATAATCGGCAAAACCTGACCAAGCGGTGAGCATCCACAGGCACCGTGCAAGCAGTGCATGAACTAAGGTGTAACGAAACGTTAGCGGCGCGGTGCAGTCTGTACCCCATCAATGACGGATTCGCCGCGTTCAAAAGGCCTGCAATGCTCACATCTATCAAGCAAGAAAAATTCATGCTGCTGGCGCTGATTGCCGCCATCGCTGCCTACCCGCTGGAGCACTGGATGCTGCACAGCGGGCAGATGGTGGCGCTGTTGGCTGGCATAGCGCTGATCGGCTTTATCGTCGTGGCCTCGATGCGCGTGGCCCATCACGCCGAGCAACTGGCGGAAAAGGTCGGCGACCCCTACGGCACCATGATCCTGACCCTCGCCGCCGTGCTGGTGGAAGTAGTGATCCTGGCGATCATGATGAGCAACGAGCCCTCGCCGACCCTGGTGCGCGACACCATTTATTCGGCGGTGATGCTCGACATCAACGGCATCCTCGGCCTGGCCGCGCTGATGGGCGGCATCAAGCATGGTGAACAGTCCTACAACGACGATTCGGCGCGCACCTACAGCGTGATGATCCTTACCGCCATGGGTGTGTCGATGGTGGTGCCGGAATTTATCCCCGAGGCCGACTGGAAAATTTACTCGGCCTTCACCATCGGCGCGATGGTAGTGCTCTACACGTTGTTCCTGCGGATGCAGGTGGGGCCCCACAGTTATTTCTTCAGCTACAGCTACCCGGAAAAACGCCGCAAGAAACAGCCGGAAGAAGAGTCGCCGCCGATCAACCTGGCGTTTTCCATCGGGACGTTGGTGTTTGGCGTGATCGTGATTGGTGCGTTGGCCGAGGTGATGTCCAAGACCCTCGACCTGGGCCTGGAAGGCACGGGCGCTCCACCGGTAATCACGGCGATCATCGTGGCTGCGATTTCCGCCGCCCCGGAGATTTTGACCGCGTTGCGCGCAGCGCTGGCCAACCGCATGCAGTCGGTGGTGAACATCGCGCTGGGGGCTTCTCTGTCGACGGTGATTTTGACCGTACCGGTGATGGAAGCCATGGCCTTGTACACCGGCCAGCCGTTTCAGATGGCGATGACGCCGGTGCAGACCGTGATGGTGTTTATCACGCTGATTGTCAGTGCGATCAACCTCAACGATGGCGAAACCAATGCCATCGAAGGGATGACCCATTTTGTGTTGTTTGCGACGTTTATCATGCTGTCGCTGCTTGGACTGTAACCAATCCTGAAAACACCGCAGAAATAATTGTGGAAACCGGGCTTGTGTGGGAGCGGGCTTGCTCGCGAATACGGAGTGTCAGTCGCCAGATATGTTGACTGACCCAACGCATTCGCGAGCAAGCCCGCTCCCACATTTGAAAAGTGTTTCTTCAGTTAAGTCCGGTTGATCAGTTCCCGTGCCGCCTGGCTGTGATCGGCAATCAAGCCTTTCAGGTCCAATCCTTCGACCTGCCCGTCGATCACCCGCCATTTGCCGCCGACCATCACCCGGTCCGCTCGGTCGGCGCCACACAGCAGCAGCGCCGAGATCGGGTCATGGCTGCCGGAGAAGCGCAGTTCATCGAGCTTGAACAACGCCAGGTCGGCCTGTTTGCCTACGGCCAGTTCGCCGATGTCGCTGCGACCAAGTAACTGCGCCGAACCTTTTGTCGCCCAACCCAACACCCGTTCCGGGGTGATCTTCTCTGCCCCGTAACGCAGGCGCTGGATGTACAGGGCCTGGCGCGTTTCGAGGATCATGTTCGACGCATCATTGGACGCCGAACCGTCCACCCCCAGGCCAATCGGTGCGCCGGCGGCCAGCAGGTCCAGCGTTGGGCATATCCCGGAAGCCAGGCGCATGTTCGAGCTCGGGCAATGGCAGATGCCGGTACCGGCAGCTCCGAGGCGTGCGATTTCTTCAGGGTTGAAGTGAATCCCGTGGGCCAGCCACGTGCGCGGGCCTAGCCAGCCGACGCTGTCGAGGTAATCCACGGTGCGCAGGCCGAAACGCTGCAGGCAGAAGTCTTCTTCGTCGAGGGTTTCCGCCAGGTGGGTATGCAGGCGCACGTCGAGGTTGTTGGCCAGCTCGGCGCTGGCTTCCATGATTTCCGGGGTGACGGAAAACGGCGAGCAGGGCGCCAGGGCGATCTGGATTTGTGCGCCGTCACCGCGCTCGTGGTACTGGCGGATCAGGCGGCGGCTGTCTTCCAGAATCACTTCGCCTTGCTGCACGGTTTGTTGCGGTGGCAGCCCGCCGTCGGCCTCGCCCAGGCTCATGGAGCCGCGGGTGAGCATGGCGCGCATGCCCAGATCGCGCACGCTGTCGACCTGCACGTCGATCGCCTGTTCCAGGCCGTCCGGGAACAGGTAGTGGTGGTCTGCCGCCGTGGTGCAGCCCGAGAGCAGCAGTTCGGCCAGGGCCACTTTGCTCGCCAGCGCGAGTTTTTCCGGGGTGAGTCGGGCCCAGACCGGATACAGGGTTTTCAGCCAGGGAAACAGCGGCTGGTTGACCACCGGCGCCCAGGCGCGGGTCAGGGTTTGATAGAAGTGATGGTGGGTGTTGATCAGCCCCGGAAGCACCACATGCTCGCGGGCATCAAAGACTTGCCCACAGGGCACGGAGGGTTCTTGGCCCCAGCCCAGCACTTCGGTGATCACACCGTCTTGCAGCACCAGGCCGCCACGGGCGTCGAGGCCATTGGCAGTGAAAATCGCGAGGGGGTTTTTTAACCAGATACGGGTCGCAGGCATTGGCCGGCTCCTCTGAATGATGGGTTCAGGTTTGCCAGCTCAGTGTTGCCCTGTCTGCTGATCCAGGGTCGCCGGGGAGGGCGAGGTGCGCAGTTTACGTGTGGATCGTTATCGACGGCAATCGGCCGATAACGATCCCGGTTTTTTTACCAGGCGATGGTGTCGCCCTTGTAGTCCACAAAGTGATGGCCGCCCTTGCCGGTGTAGGCATTTACCTGGTCAACCAGGCCGCGCACGCTGGTGGGCACGTCGATGTGGGCGTTTTCGCCACCCATGTCGGTCTTCACCCAGCCCGGATGCAACGACAGCACGGTCAGTTTCTGATCGCCCAATTGGGTGACGAAGCTGTTGGTCATGGAGTTGAGGGCGGCCTTGCTGGCCTTGTACAGCGCCAGGTCCGAGCCGTCGGGAATGGTCACACTGCCCAGGATCGAACTCATGAAGGCCAGCACGCCGGTGCCTGGGCGGATCTGCCCGACAAAACGCTGGGCCAGGTTGATCGGCGCCACGGCGTTGGTGAAAAACAGTTGGCCGACTTCAGCCAGGGTGGCGTGGCCCGGTTCCTGGTTGGCTGGGCCTTTGACACCGGCGTTGACGAACAGCAGGTCGAAGGTTTTTTCCTTGAGGCGCTGGCTGAGGGCGATTACCGCCTGCTGGTCATCCATGTCGAGCTTTTCGATTTGCACCTCGCCCAAGGCCTTCAAGGCATCGGCCTTTTGCGGGTCGCGCACGGTGGCGGTCACCTCCCAGCCGTCCGCCAGCAGTTGCTTGGCCAGGCCAAGGCCCAGGCCCCGGGAGGCGCCGATAATCAGTGCGGTTTTTGAAGTGGACATGAATGGCTTCCTTTGACGGTGGAGGTTCACGGGTTCAGTGGACAACGCTGGCCGAGCCTTTGCTGCAACTCCTGGCGCAGTTGGTCGAGTTCGGCGATGCGGGTTTCGATCAGGTTGAGCTTGTCTTGCAGGAGCTGGGTCACGGCGCTGTCGGGGTCTGGAGCTTGCCATAATGCGCCGACGCTGTTGCCGATTTCACCCAGGCTGAAGCCCAGGCGCTGGGCGGTCTTGATGTACAGCACCAGTTGCACCATGTCGGCGGGGTAGTCACGGTAACCGTTGGCACTGCGTTGCGCGGCAATCAGCCCGCGTTGCTCGTAGAAACGCAGGGTGTCGCGACTGACCTGGCTGGCCTGGGCTAATTCGCCGATACGCATGTAGAGGGCTCAAGGGGGCTTGACCCTGGAGCATACTCCAGGCTTTAGCCTGCTGGCTTCTTGAATTTAAGGAGCTTACGGCTATGTGGACCGCACACCAATACCGTCGACTGGTTCGGGCCAGCGGTTGGTACGACCTGATCGTCACCGCCGCACTGGTCACACCCTGGACGTTTGTCCTGCTGCATAACGCCCTGGTGGCGTTGAACCTGCCCGGCGAGCTGCCGCCGTTCGCGCCTGTGCATATGTTGATGGCGAACCTGATGGGCTCGATTGTCTGCGTGTGGTCGGTGCTGCGAATCCGCGACCCACAAGCGATCTTTGGCCGCTACGACGCCGCCGGCCGAGTGCTGTTTGCCACCTGGCAGATCTACGCGCTGGCCCATGGTGCCAGTACTGTATTGGTGATTGTCGTGGTCTTTGAAGTGCTGTGGGCGGTGGCTCAGTTGATACCGGTGCGCCGAGTAACAAATTGATCAAAAAATGCTCAGTTGTGCCGGAACGTTGCAGGCTCTGCTGGGGGGGCACTCTTGCACGGGTTATCCACAGGTTGCTCCACAGTAATTGTGCGCAAGCGTGACCGGTGGATATAAGCGATGTGGCCCTTTGTTCTAAAGGACATAACCCGCCTAACTGACTGTTTTTGAGCTGGATTAATACTTTCGTGCAGTGCCTTGAACAAAAACTGTACAACCGCCTGAAACCCTTGTGACAGAAGGGTTACAGGCGAGTGTGCTCAGGTTATCCACAGGCAGGTGCACAGTAGATGTGGGCAGTTTCAGCGCTCCAGCAGAATGCGCCCGCGACTCAGGTCGGCGAGCTGCGCTTGCAGGGTGTCGATATGTGCCTCGCCCAGGGCCAACTGCAGGTCGACGCCATTGGCGGTGAAGGTTTCTTCCATCACCAGCCCACCCAGTTCGGCCACTCGCAGCTTCACCAACTGCAGCTCGGCAAAACCACAGGAGCAACTCAGCGGCACCCGTTTGATCAGCTCGACGCGTTCGGCGGCTTGCAGGCATTTGTTCGCGCCGCCGCCATAGGCGCGGGCCAGGCCGCCGGTGCCCAGTTGGATGCCGCCGTACCAGCGGATCACCAGCACCACGACCTGGTCGCAATCCTGCGCTTCGATCGCGGCCAGGATCGGGCGCCCGGCCGTCCCGCCGGGTTCGCCGTCGTCGTTGCTGCGGTATTGATCGCCGAGTTTCCAGGCCCAGCAGTTGTGCGTGGCGTTCAGGTCGCTGTGCTGGTCGATGAAGGCCTGGGCGTCCTGGGGGCTGCTGATCGGGGCGGCGAGGGTAATGAAGCGGCTTTTGCGAATTTCTTCGCGAAACTCGCAAAGGCCGGTAAGCGTGAAAGGCATGGGTAACTTCGTTTAGAGGGCCGGCTTGATGCCACAGCCTTTGAGAATGATGTGGATAAGGTTGGTGCCGGCGTCTTCCATGTCCTGCTTGGTCAGCTTGGTGCGCCCGGTCACGCGGCAGATCTGGGTGGCAAAGTCGGCGTAATGCTGGGTGCTGCCCCACAGCAGGAAGATCAGGTGCACCGGGTCGATAGGGTCCATCTTGCCGGCGTCGATCCAGGCCTGGAATACCGCCGCACGGCCGCTGAACCAGGCGCGGTAGTCCTGGCTGAAATATTCGGTCAGGCACTCACCGCCGCTGATGATCTCCATCGCGAAGATCCGCGAGGCTTGTGGCTGGCGCCGGGAGAATTCCATCTTGGTGCGGATATAGCGGGTCAGGGCGGCCGCCGGGTCATCCTCGGCGGTCAGGGTGTTGAAGGTGCTGTCCCACAATTCGAGGATGTTGCTGAGCACCGCGATGTACAGGCCCAGCTTGTTGGTGAAGTAGTAGTGCAAGTTGGCTTTCGGCAACCCGGCGCTCGCCGCGATGGTGTTCATGCTGGTGCCTTTGTAGCCATGACGGGCGAACTCGTCTTCGGCGGCCTGCAAAATCGCTTGTTCGTTCTTTTGGCGAATGCGGCTTGCAGGTTTTCCGGCGTGGTTGCTGTGGGCAGGAACTTCGAGGCTCATGGAGGTTTCCGTGCAGATCGATGAAGGCGACGTGTGCACAGATAACCCACCCTCAAGCCCCAGACAAGTCCCGATACGATAAAACCCTTAAAGCGGCTCCAGAGTGTCGCTTTCCAGGGTCCGGTTTGCGGCATCCACGGGAGCCTTGGCTTCAGGTAGCAGCAGGCACAATACGATGGCGGTCAGGCCGCCGCTGGTGATGGCCGAGTCGAACAGGTTCTGCACCAGGGTTGGCATCAGGTGCAGCAGGTTCGGTTGCGCCGCGATCCCCAGGCCGACGCCGAACGAGGTGGCGATGATCAGCATGCTGCGCCGATCCAGCGGGGCCTGGGCGAGAATGCGCACGCCGGCCGCCGCTACGCTGCCGAACATCACCAGGGTTGCGCCGCCCAGCACCGGCTTGGGGATTTGCTGCAGCACCGCACCAATCAACGGAAACAGCCCGAGGCAAAACAGTACCGCGCCGATGTACAAGCCGACGTAACGGCTGGCCACGCCGGTCAGCTGGATCACGCCGTTGTTCTGGGCGAATGTGGTGTTGGGAAAGGCACTGAAGGTGGCGGCGATCATGCAACTGATGCCATCTCCCAGTACGCCACCCTTGAGTCGGCTTATATAGGAAGGGCCGCTGATGGGCTGGCGGGCGATCATGCAATTGGCAGTGAGGTCGCCGACGGTTTCGATGGTGCTGATCAGATAAATCAGTGCTACCGGCAGGAAAGCGCTCCAATCGAAATTGAAACCGAAGTGGAACGGTGTAGGCAGGCTGATCAATGGCAAGTCAGGCAAGGCTTGGGGCACCAATTTGCCGCTGAACCAGGCGGCGAGGCTGCCCAGTGCGAGGCCGATGATAATGGCGGAGAGCCGTACCCATGGCGTGTTCGAGCGGTTCAGCAGGATGATGGTCAGTACCACGAACAGGCCGAGTGCCAGGTTGGTTGGCGCGCCGAAGTCCGGGGCATTGAAGCCGCCTCCAAGGTCAGTGATGCCGACCTTGATCAGGCTGATGCCGATCAGTGTGATGACGATGCCGGTCACCAGCGGCGTGATTACCCTTTTGAGCTGACCGATGAAACGGCTCAACACGACCTGCACTGCGGCGCCGAAGAAGCAGATACCGAAAATCATCGCCAGGATGTCTTCCGGGCTGCCGCCGCGTTGCTTGACCAGAAACCCGGCCGACAATACGGCGCCGAGAAACGCGAAGCTGGTGCCTTGCAGGCAGATCATCCCGGCGCCAATGCCAAACGGCCTGCGCGCCTGGATGAAGGTGCCCACACCGGAAACCATCAATGCCATGCTGATCAGGTAGGGCAGGTGGGCGGTCAGGCCCAGGGTAGAGCCGATGATCAGCGGCGGGGTGATGATGCCGACGAAGGCAGCCAACACATGCTGCAACGCGGCAAGCAATGCAGGCAAAGGTTTGGGCCGATCGTTGAGGCCGTAGATCAGGTCGCTGGGGGTGTTGGATTCTGGCGGCATGGCGGGGAACTCATGGCTGACGGTTCGAGATCCCCTTGTCTTGCAAAAAGCTGTCCAGTTGCTCAGGTTTTTCTGTAAGGCCCGTGTTAGCGCGTTGCGGCCAGACTTTCGAGAAAACTTTCCAGCACCAAATGAGGGCGACGGCCCTTGCGCGTGACCGAAGCGAGGCTCAAATCGTAAAAACGTGTTGCCGGTTTCAGCGCGCGCAGTCGGCCTTGTTGTACCCACAGGCTGGCGTAGTGGTCGGGCAGGTAGCCGATGTAGCGGCCGGTCAGGATCAGGAAGGCCATGCCCTCGCGGTCCGAGGCACTGGCGGTGCAATTGAGTGCCTGGTAGTGCGCCTGGATATCCGCGGGCAGGCGGAAGGTTGGGGCGATGGCGTCCTGGCTATTGACGCGGTCGTCGTCCAGTTGCTTGTCGTCGGCGTAAAACAGCGGGTGGCCCACTGCGCAATAGAGCAGCGAGCGTTCGCTGTACAGCGGCTGGTATTCAAGTCCCGACAAGGCGCTGGCCTGGGGGACTACGCCGACATGCAGGCGGCCGTCGAGCACCCCTTGTTCGACTTCATTGGGGGCGATCATGCGGATCTGGATCTGTACATCCGGGCCGCGTTCCTTCAACTGTGCCAGGGCGTGGGTGATGCGCATGTGGGGCAGGGTGACCAGGTTGTCGGTCAGGCCGATGATCAGTTCGCCGCGCAAGTGTTGGTGCAGGCCGTTGACCTCGGTGCGAAAACTTTCCAGGGCGCTGAGCAGCTGCAACGCCGACTGGTACACCTCGCGTCCTTCTTCGGTCAGGGAAAAACCCGCCCGCCCGCGTTGGCACAGGCGCAGGCCAAGGCGCTGTTCAAGATCACTCATTTGCTGGCTGATGGCCGAGCGGCCAATCCCCAGTACGGTTTCCGCCGCCGAGAAGCCACCGCACTCCACCACGCTGCGAAAGATGCGCAACAGTCGGATATCGAAGTCGCTGACTTGGGCCAGAGGGTCGGGTCGACGGCTGCTCATAGTTTAGTAAAGGCCTGACTGAAGGTTAGAAGAGTTGGATTTCACCGACTTTATCCCCGTGGCAATTTAGCTGCAACAACGCTTTTCAATCCCGACGCTGCCTTTTGCCTTGCGAGGTTTTGCTCATGAACATGCCCGAAAACGCTCCGTCCACCCTGGCCAGCCAACTGAAGCTGGACGCGCACTGGATGCCGTACACCGCCAACCGTAACTTCCATCGTGACCCGCGCCTGATCGTGGCGGCCGAAGGCAGCTGGTTGACCGATGACAAGGGGCGCAAGGTGTATGACTCGCTGTCGGGTCTGTGGACCTGCGGCGCCGGGCACACTCGCAAGGAAATCCAGGAAGCGGTCTCCAAGCAGTTGGGTACGTTGGACTACTCGCCGGGCTTCCAATACGGTCATCCGTTGTCGTTCCAGCTGGCAGAAAAGATTACCGACCTGACCCCGGGTAACCTGAACCATGTGTTCTTCACCGACTCCGGCTCCGAGTGTGCCGATACCGCGGTGAAGATGGTGCGTGCGTACTGGCGCCTGAAAGGCCAGGCGACCAAGACCAAGATGATCGGCCGTGCCCGTGGTTATCACGGCGTGAACATCGCAGGTACCAGCCTGGGCGGCGTGAACGGTAACCGTAAGATTTTTGGTCAGGGGCTGATGGATGTTGACCATCTGCCTCACACCCTGCTGGCGAGCAATGCGTTCTCCCGTGGCATGCCGGAGCTGGGCGGGATTGCCTTGGCGGACGAGCTGCTCAAGCTGATCGAGTTGCACGATGCGTCGAACATCGCTGCGGTGTTTGTTGAACCGATGGCGGGCTCTGCCGGCGTGCTGGTTCCGCCGCAGGGTTACCTGAAGCGTCTGCGTGAGATCTGCGATCAGCACAACATCCTGTTGGTGTTCGACGAAGTGATCACCGGCTTCGGTCGTACCGGTTCGATGTTTGGTGCTGACAGCTTCGGCGTGACCCCGGACCTGATGTGCATTGCCAAGCAAGTCACCAACGGCGCGATCCCGATGGGCGCGGTGATTGCCAGCACCGAGATTTATCAGACGTTCATGAATCAGGCGACGCCAGAGTACGCGGTGGAGTTCCCGCACGGCTACACCTACTCGGCCCACCCGGTTGCCTGCGCGGCTGGCTTGGCGGCACTCGACCTGCTGCAGAAGGAAAACCTGGTGCAGAGCGTGGCCGAAGTCGCACCGCATTTCGAGAATGCGCTGCACGGCCTGAAGGGCAGCAAGAACGTGATCGACATTCGTAACTATGGCCTGGCCGGTGCGATCCAGATTGCCCCGCGTGATGGTGATGCCATCGTGCGTCCGTTCGAAGCGGGCATAGCCTTGTGGAAAGCCGGCTTCTACGTGCGCTTTGGCGGCGACACCCTGCAGTTCGGCCCAACCTTCAACAGCAAGCCGCAGGACCTGGATCGCTTGTTCGATGCGGTCGGCGAAGTGCTGAACAAGATCGACTGATTCCTCCTTCTATATAGAACAACTTTTCAGGAGCCCTGCATGAGCCTCATCCAGCATTTGATCAACGGCCAATTGGTCACCGAAAACGGTCGCACTGCCGACGTGTACAACCCGTCGACTGGCCAGGTGATTCACCAGGTGCCGTTGGCCAGCCGTGAAACCATTCAAAGCGCCATCGATTCGGCCAAGGCAGCTTTCCCGGCCTGGCGTAACACGCCACCGGCCAAGCGTGCCCAGGTGATGTTTCGTTTCAAGCAATTGCTTGAGCAGAACGAAGCGCGTATCTCCCAGCTGATCAGCGAAGAGCATGGCAAGACCCTGGAAGATGCGGCCGGTGAGCTCAAGCGCGGGATCGAGAACGTGGAGTACGCGTGCTCGGCGCCGGAAATCCTCAAGGGCGAGTACAGCCGTAACGTTGGCCCGAATATCGATGCCTGGTCTGACTTCCAGCCGTTGGGTGTGGTGGCCGGTATTACGCCGTTCAACTTCCCGGCGATGGTGCCGTTGTGGATGTATCCGCTGGCGATCGTCTGCGGTAACTGCTTCATCCTCAAGCCGTCGGAGCGTGATCCAAGCTCGACGCTGCTGATTGCACAGTTGTTGCAGGAAGCTGGCTTGCCTAAAGGCGTGCTGAGTGTGGTGCATGGCGATAAAGGCGCGGTGGATGCGCTGATCGAAGCGCCGGAAGTCAAGGCGTTGAGCTTTGTCGGCTCGACGCCGATCGCCGAGTACATCTATTCCGAAGCCACCAAGCGCGGCAAGCGTGTACAGGCGTTGGGCGGGGCGAAGAACCATGCGGTGCTGATGCCGGATGCGGATCTTGATAACGCTGTCAGTGCCTTGATGGGCGCGGCGTATGGTTCTTGCGGTGAGCGTTGCATGGCGATCTCTGTTGCCGTGTGTGTCGGCGACCAGGTGGCTGACGCATTGGTCGCCAAGCTGGTGCCGCAGATCAAGGCGCTGAAGATTGGTGCGGGCACCACGTGTGGATTGGACATGGGGCCGCTGGTCACTGGCCAGGCGCGCGATAAAGTCAGTGGCTATATAGAGGACGGCGTTTCTTCGGGTGCTGAGTTGGTCGTCGATGGTCGTGGCCTGAGTATTGCCGGTAATGAAGATGGCTTCTTCCTGGGGGGCAGTTTGTTCGACCGCGTGACCCCGCAGATGCGCATCTATAAAGAAGAGATCTTCGGGCCGGTGCTGTGTGTGGTTCGGGTGAACAGCCTGGAAGCGGCCATGCAGTTGATCAACGATCACGAGTACGGCAACGGCACCTGTATCTTCACCCGTGACGGTGAGGCGGCGCGGTTGTTCTGTGACGAAATTGAAGTGGGTATGGTTGGCGTCAACGTGCCGTTGCCGGTGCCGGTGGCTTATCACAGCTTTGGTGGCTGGAAGCGCTCGCTGTTTGGCGACTTGCATGCCTATGGGCCGGATGGGGTGCGGTTCTATACGCGTCGCAAGGCGATTACCCAGCGCTGGCCGCAACGGGCCAGTCATGAGGCGTCGCAGTTTGCCTTTCCTAGCTTGTAGGTTCGGTAAGTAGAAGGCCGGCCCCTTGGGGCCGGCCTTTGCTTTTCAGGGCATTTTTGACCGATATGACAGTATTGTGAAAAAAGGTGTTGACGGCAGATTCTGGAAGTCTATAATTCGCCCCACTTCCGGCGCAGTCGAAACGGAAAACTCCTTGGTAAACAAAGAGTTATGTAGGTTTCGACAGCGAGCTGCTTCAGATCATCGAAGCCCAGAAGGAGTTAGTAAGGCAGTGTTGTTTGGCCCTATTAACGTTTCGATCTTCTCGGTCGAAA
>NZ_JACAOM010000044.1:0-17204 GCF_013386245.1 Pseudomonas sp. 21615526
ACCCCTCGCAACCCCTCGTCCCACCAGAAAATTCTTTCTGGTTATATAAACATTCTTAAATAGTATTTTTAAGAATATCCGCGCTTATCTACTATCGCCCTCACGCCGCAAGCAGTGCCGCCACTGCGAGGCACTTCTCATTTCAGGAGCACGACCATGAGCGCATCTCTACGTAGCGTTGACGGCCAGGACGAAGCAGCCATTTTGCGCGAGATCCAGAGCGCCCTGCGCGATCTGCGGTTTGGCGCGGTGGAAATCACTGTGCACAACGCCCAGGTAGTACAAATCGAACGCAAAGAGAAATTCCGTTTGCAGAACCCGGGCAACAAACCGAGCTGAGCAACACCGGCGATTCGATTGCAAGACCCGCAACTATAAGAAAAAAGCCAACACCCAAGAATTTCAGGAGCCTTCTATGTCGTCGATTCGCCGTTATGCCCTGGCAGCACTGGCCAGTGCCGTGTTTGCCGGTTCCGCTGTTGCCAAGGATTACGAACTGCTCAACGTGTCTTACGACCCCACCCGCGAGCTCTACCAGGACTACAACGCTGAATTCACCAGCTTCTGGAAGCAGTCGCACCCGGGTGACAACGTCAAGATCCAGCAATCCCACGGTGGTTCGGGCAAGCAGGGCCGCGCGGTAATCGACGGCCTGCGCGCCGACGTCGTGACCCTGGCCCTGGCCGGCGACATCGACGAAATCGCAAAACTGGGCAAGACCCTGCCGGAAAACTGGCAAACCCGCCTGCCGGACGCCAGCACCCCGTACACCTCGACCATCGTGTTCCTGGTACGCAAGGGCAACCCTAAAGGCATCAAGGATTGGGGCGACCTGATTAAGAAAGACGTGTCGGTGATCACCCCGAACCCGAAAACCTCCGGCGGCGCCCGCTGGAACTTCCTAGCCGCCTGGGCCTACGGCCTGAAAGCCGGTGGCAGCGAAGCCAAGGCCCAGGAATACGTGAAAGAGCTGTTCAAGCACGTGCCGATCCTCGACACCGGCGCGCGCGGTTCGACCATCACCTTCGTCAACAACGGTCAGGGTGACGTGTTGCTGGCCTGGGAAAACGAAGCCTTCCTGGCCCTGAAGGAAGACGGCGGCGCCGACAAGTTCGACATCGTTGTACCTTCGCTGTCGATCCTCGCCGAGCCGCCAGTGGCCGTGGTCGACAAGAACGCCGAGAAAAAGGGCAATACCGAGATCGCCACCGAATACCTCAAGCACCTGTACAGCCCGGCTGGCCAGGAGATTGCGGCGAAGAACTTCTACCGCCCACGCGATGAGAAAGTCGCCGCCAAATACGCCCAGCAGTTCCCGAAACTGGACCTGGTGACTATCGACAAAGACTTCGGCGGCTGGAAAACTGCCCAACCGAAATTCTTCAATGACGGTGGCGTGTTCGACCAGATCTACTCGGCGCAGTAAGCAAAATCAAACTGTAGGAGCCAGCTTTCTGTGGGAGCCGGGCTTGCCCGCGATAGCATCACCTCGGTGTAACTGATACACCGAGGTGCCGGCATCGCAGGCAAGCCAGCTCCCACAGAAGCTCGCTCCTACAGTGGTATCTACCCGCTAACCAAGGACTCTTATGTCGCGTCGTATCTCCCCCGTCATACCCGGCTTCGGGCTGACGCTGGGCTACACCGTGGTGTACCTCAGCCTGATCGTACTCATCCCCCTTGCGGCGATGTTTGTACATGCCGCTCAACTCACCTGGGATCAGTTCTGGAACATCATCTCCGCACCGCGTGTGCTGGCGGCGTTGAAACTGAGCTTCGGCACTGCGTTGTATGCCGCGATCATCAACGGCGTGATCGGTACCCTGCTGGCATGGGTACTGGTGCGCTACACCTTCCCCGGGCGCAAGATCATCGATGCGATGATCGACTTGCCGTTCGCCCTGCCCACCGCCGTCGCCGGTATTGCACTCACCGCGCTGTACACGCCCACTGGCTTGGTAGGCCAGTTCGCCGCCGACCTGGGCTTCAAGATCGCCTACACCCCCCTGGGCATCACCCTCGCGCTGACCTTCGTCACGTTGCCATTCGTGGTGCGTACCGTGCAGCCGGTGTTGGCCGATATCCCCCGGGAAATCGAAGAAGCCGCCGCCTGTCTCGGCGCCAAGCCCCTGCAAGTGTTCCGCTACATCCTGGTACCGGCGCTGCTGCCGGCCTGGTTGACCGGCTTCGCCTTGGCGTTTGCACGAGGTGTCGGTGAGTACGGCTCGGTGATCTTCATCGCCGGCAACATGCCGATGAAAACCGAGATCCTGCCGTTGCTGATCATGGTCAAGCTCGACCAATACGACTACCACGGCGCCACGTCCATCGGTGTGCTGATGCTGGTGGTTTCCTTTGTCCTGCTGCTGCTGATCAACTTGCTGCAGCGGCGCATCGAACACCCATAAGGAGGCGCGGAACATGTCCCAATCGTCTATTTCCGCCGCGTCCTCGGCCAACGCTGCCCGTCGTGGCAGTGCGGTGTCCCGACGCATCCTGATCAGCCTTGGCTGGCTGGTGTTCTTCCTGTTTTTGTTGCTGCCGCTGTTTATCGTGGTGTCCCAGGGCCTGAAGAATGGCCTGGGTGCGTTCTTCACCGCGATCCTTGAGCCGGACGCGCTGTCGGCATTGAAACTCACGGTGATCGCCGTGGTGATTTCGGTACCGCTCAACGTGGTGTTCGGCGTCAGCGCCGCCTGGTGCGTGAGCAAGTACTCGTTCCGTGGCAAAAGTATCCTGGTGACCCTGATCGACCTGCCGTTCTCGGTATCGCCGGTGATCGCCGGCCTGGTCTACGTATTGATGTTCGGCGCCCAGGGCTTCTTTGGCCCGTGGCTGCAAGACCATGACATCCAGATCGTGTTCGCCTTGCCGGGCATCGTGCTGGCGACCATCTTTGTCACCGTGCCGTTCGTGGCCCGTGAGCTGATCCCGCTGATGCAGGAGCAGGGCACCCAGGAAGAAGAGGCCGCGCGCCTGCTGGGCGCCAACGGCTGGCAGATGTTCTGGCATGTCACCGTGCCGAACATCAAGTGGGGCCTGATCTACGGCGTGGTGCTGTGTACCGCGCGGGCCATGGGTGAGTTCGGTGCGGTGTCGGTGGTGTCCGGCCACATTCGCGGCGTGACCAACACCTTGCCGCTGCACGTCGAGATCCTCTACAACGAATACAACCACGTCGCCGCGTTTGCCGTCGCGAGCCTGTTGCTGATCCTGGCGCTCTTCATCCTGCTGCTCAAGCAGTGGAGCGAGAACCGTATCAACCGCCTGCGCAAAAGTGCTGGTGAGGAATAAGTCATGTCGATCGAAGTCCGTAATGTCAGCAAGAATTTCAACGCCTTCAAGGCCCTGAACAGCATCAATCTGGACATCCAGAGTGGCGAGCTGGTGGCGTTGCTGGGCCCGTCCGGCTGCGGCAAGACCACCCTGCTGCGGATCATCGCCGGTCTCGAAACCCCGGATGCCGGCAACATCGTGTTCCATGGTGAAGACGTCTCCGGCCACGACGTGCGTGATCGCAACGTCGGCTTTGTGTTCCAGCACTACGCGCTGTTCCGCCACATGACCGTGTTCGACAACGTCGCGTTCGGCCTGCGCATGAAACCGAAAAACCAGCGCCCCACCGAAAGCCAGATCGCAGTGAAAGTCCACGAGCTGCTGAACATGGTGCAGCTCGATTGGCTGTCGGATCGCTACCCGGAACAACTCTCCGGCGGCCAGCGCCAGCGTATCGCCCTGGCGCGCGCCCTGGCGGTAGAGCCGAAAGTGCTGCTGCTGGATGAACCCTTCGGCGCCCTCGATGCCAAGGTCCGTAAAGAACTGCGCCGCTGGCTGGCGCGCCTGCACGAAGACATCAACCTGACCTCGGTGTTCGTGACCCACGACCAGGAAGAAGCCATGGAAGTGGCGGACCGCATCGTGGTGATGAACAAGGGCGTGATCGAGCAGATTGGTTCACCGGGCGAAGTCTACGAAAACCCGGCCAGTGATTTTGTTTATCACTTCCTCGGCGACTCCAACCGCCTGCATTTGGGTGAAGACAAGCACGTGCTGTTCCGCCCGCATGAAGTGTCGTTGTCGCGCCATGAACTGGAAGACCACCACGCGGCTGAAGTGCGTGATATTCGCCCGCTTGGCGCGACCACCCGGGTGACCCTGAAGGTCGAAGGCCAGAGCGAGTTGATCGAGGCTGAAGTGGTGAAAGACCACGACAGCCTGACCGGCCTGGCGCGGGGCGAGACGTTGTTCTTCAAGCCCAAGGTCTGGCAAAAAGCCTAAAAGTGCCGCAAAACCCATGTGGGAGCGGGCTTGCTCGCGAATGCGGTGGTTCAGTCGGTACATCCGGTGACTGACACTCCGCTTTCGCGAGCAAGCCCGCTCCCACATTTGGATCTCCAGTGTTGCTCAGGCCGTGGCGTTCTTGTGCCGCACGGCCACGGGCCCTGAGCGCTCTTCAATCTGCCGCTTCAGCTCATGCCGCAGCCCCACCAGGAACGCCAACTCCGCCACCACAAACAACGGCCCCACGATCAACCCGGACACGTCATCGACAAACGCCGGTTTGCGCCCCTCGTAGTAATGCCCCACAAACTGGATCACCCAGCCCACCACGAACATGCCGATGCCACTGCTCAGCCACACCAGCGTGCTTTGCGCCGCCAGCACATGCCCGGCCCACACCGACAGGCCCATCAGCACCGTCATCAGCACGCCGAGCGCCAGTTCCAGGCGCAGGTAGAACCATGCCGAAAGCAGCGCCACTACCACCGCGGGCGACAGCCACAGCCCGGCCACCGTCCATTCGGGGCGTGACAGCAGCACGGCCACGGCCACGACGATCAGCGGGATGCCGATAAAGTGGCTGGTGATATTGCGCGGGTCGCGGTGGTAGGCGGCGTATTGACTGAGGTGGTCGACGAGGCTTTTCATTGTTGTTCCTCCTGTAGGATGTTTGATCATGCCCTGTAGGCCCACGACACACTGTCAACTGGCCGACAATCTTCGGAGTTCGCATGGATGTAGAGAAATGGCACCCACGGCTGGCCACCGGTCACTGGTACAGCCATCTGCCTGCTGATCTACAGAATAGCTTGCTGGCCAGCGCCCGGTTGCGGCAGCTGACGGCGGGGCAATACCTGTTCAAGCGCGGCGATCCGCCGTGTGGGTTGTATGCGGTGCTGGAGGGCTCCCTGCGTATCAGCGCGGTGAACGAGCAGGGCAAGGAGGCAGTGTTGAGCCTGGCGGAGTTGCCATACTGGTTCGGCGAAATCTCATTGTTCGACGGGTTGCCCCGCACCCACGATGCCTGCGCCGTCGGGCCGTGTACGTTGCTGCAGGTACCGCAGCCGGCGTTGCTGCACATTCTTGAACAGACTCCGCGTTACTGGCGCGACATGGCCCTGTTGATGAGCCAGAAACTGCGCCTGACCTTTATCAATATCGAGCAATTGAGCCTGATGCCGGCGTCGGTGCGGGTGGCGCACCGCCTGCTGATGATCGCCGAGGGCTATGGCGACATCGAGCAGGCCCGGCAGGTGCTGCAACTGCCCCAGGAAGACTTGGCCGCGATGCTGAGCCTGTCGCGCCAGACCACCAATGCGTTGCTCAAGGACCTGCAAGGCCAGGGCATCGTGCGCCTGGGCTATGGCGAGATCGAAATCCTCGACCCGCAACGTTTGCGCGAGGCGGCGCATGCCTGAGGGTGGTAGCCTGCGTTCACGATTATTCGAGGTGTGTTATGCGCGTCCTGTTAGTGGAACACGAGTCAGAGGCGGCCGAGGCGATGGGCCGCAGTCTTGAAGAGGCCAGCTACACGGTGGAGGTGGCGGCCAATGGCATGGCGGCCCTGCGCTTTGTGGAAAGCACCGAATACGACCTGGTGATCCTGGATGTGATGCTGCCGGGGCTGAATGCCTGGAAGCTGCAGCAGGCGATCCGGTTGAAGGGTGAGACGCCGATGTTGTTTTTGACCACGCCTGACGGGATTGAAGATCGGCTGCGTGGGCTGGAATTGCATGAGGATGATTATCTGCTCAAGCCCTTTGAGGCCCGGGCCTTGGTGGCGCGGGTGAAGAAGGTGTTGCGGCGGGATCGCGGGCGCTGACTGATCTGGCTTTTGTGGTGTTTGATCGACCGCTTTCGCGAGCAAGCCCGCTCCCACATTTGACCGAGTATATCCTTTGGAATGCGGTCAAATGTGGGAGCGGGCTTGCTCGCGAAGAGGCCCTCGCAGCCGCCGCAACTCCAGCTACCTCAACCCATCCCGAAACTGCCCCGGCGTGATCCCGGTCCAGCGCTTGAACGCCCGGTTGAAGCTGCTGGTATCGGCAAACCCCAGCAAATGACTGATCTCCGCCAGCGAACACTCGGGGTCCCGCAGATGCAGCAGCGCGAGGTTCTCCCGGCATTCGTTCAGCAGCGCATCAAACCGGCAGCCCTCATCCGCCAGATGCCGCTGCAAGCTGCGCAAGCTCAAATGCAACGCCTGGGCGATGCGCTCGGCACTCGGTTCACCGTCAGGCAACTGTGCCTCAATGGCCGAACGCACCTTGCGTTCCCAGGTCAGCGGCCGCAGTTGCGCCAGGGTGCGCTTGAGCACGGTTTCATTGTGCTCGGCCAACTCGGGGTTGGCATCGTCCAGGTGGCTGTCAAAGTCCCGCGCCGCAAATTCCAGACGGTCTTCCTCGGCGGCAAAAAACACCGGCGCGCGAAATACCGTGTGCCACGGCTTGGGATCAGCCGGCTCGGGCCGCCGCAGGTACACCGCCAGCGGCGCGTACTCCCGGCCCAGGCGATTGCGGCAGGTGCGCACGTAAATCGCGGCGAACGCATCAATCGCCTCAAACGCGGGTGCGGGTGTACCGGCGGGCTGTTGCAGGCGAAAGCGGTAACGTTCGCCCTCCCGGCTAAGCTCCAGGCTCAGTGCGTCGCTGACCACCTGGTGATAGCGCACGATCCGCTCGAACACTTCCCGCAGGCTGCCGCTGGCCACCAGCGCATAACCCAGCGCGTGAAAGGTGGTGGGGCTGACAAACCGCGACACCCGCAAGCCAATCGCCGGGTCGCCGCTGGCCTGTACCGCCAGTTCCCACAGGCGCGTGGTGGCCGATAGCGGGTAGCGCGCGTTCGGATCTTCCATCAACTGCGGGTCGAGCCCGGCCTGGGCGCACAGCGCGGCGCTGTCGAGGCCCAGGGCGTCGAGCTGCTTGCGCAGGGCGCGGGTCCAGCTGGCGAGAGAGGTCGGTTCGGTCATGTTGATTGGCGCTTGCGGTCAACAGGTTGGCGTGTGGGGCTAGCGTCCCGCCAGATCGCATAGGGCAGGATGTACGCATCAATAAGACAGAGGATGGAAGCATGGACGGTACTTCTGCAAGTCCCCGGCAGATGAACGCACAACAGCGTTCAGCGCATATTCGTGAAGTGGTGCTGGCCGAGGGGCTGTTATTGCGCCAGCGCCACCCCTGGCTGCTGCATCAGGATGCGTTGGGCGCGGGCATCCTGGCCTTTGCCCTGGTGGGCATGCTGGGTTCGGCGGCGCTGTATATCACCGGGCACATGGCGTGGTGGGTGTGCCTGCTGCTCAACGCATTCCTCGCGTCATTGACCCACGAACTGGAACACGACCTGATCCACAGCATGTACTTTCGCAAGCAGCGCCTGCCCCACAACCTGATGATGGGCCTGGTGTGGCTGGCGCGGCCCAGCACCATCAACCCTTGGGTACGGCGCCATATCCACCTCAATCACCACAAGGTTTCCGGCAGCGAAACCGACATCGAAGAGCGCGCAATCACCAACGGTGAACCGTGGGGCCTGGCACGTTTGCTGATGGTCGGCGACAACATCATGTCGGCACTGATCCGGGTGCTGCGCGCACCGTCCTGGAAGCACAAGCTGGGCATTCTCAAGCGCACGGCGCTGGTCTACGCACCGCTGGCGCTGCTGCATTGGGGCGCGTGGTATGTGTTCCTCGGCTTCCATGCCGCGAATGGCATCGCCAGCCTGCTGGGCGCGCCAATCGACTGGTCAGCCAACACCCTGGCAGTGATGCACATCATCGACATCGCCGCCGTGGTGATCATCGGGCCCAACGTGCTGCGCACCTTCTGCCTGCATTTTGTCAGCTCCAACATGCACTACTACGGTGACATCGAGCCGGGCAACGTGATCCAGCAAACCCAGGTGCTCAACCCGTGGTGGCTGTGGCCGTTGCAAGCGTTCTGCTTCAACTTCGGCAGCACCCATGGGATTCATCACTTTGTGGTCAAGGAGCCGTTCTACATCCGCCAGATGACGGTGAAAACGGCGCACAAGGTGATGGCGGAGATGGGCGTGCGCTTCAACGATTTCGGCACGTTTGCCCGGGCCAATCGGTTTGCGCGCCAGGAGGGACGGCTGAGCGAACTCAACCCGGTGGAAAGAACAGCGAGCTGAGCAAGCATCCCGGTCACCCTGGGGTGACCGGGTGCGATTTACTGAATGGCCTGGTAGAAGTTCACCTGTGCTTCATCCAGGTACGCGAGGATTTTCGCCGGCAGGCGCTCGGTGGGTTTCGCCGGGCCGAAGGCTTTGTAGAGCGTTTCGAAATGCGCGTGCAGGTCCGCGACGCTTTCCCACTGTTCGTTGAGAAAGAACCGGTTGGGGTTCTCTTCATCCTTATGCCATTGATAGACCACGGCCTTGTCGTGCTGGTGGGTGAGCTTTTGTGAAACGGCCGCTACATCACGATAGAACTCGGCCTGTTTGCCTTCTTTGATGGTGCCGCTGAAAACCAGGTAGAGCATGTTGGAATCCTCGGTTTGGGGAGATTGCAGAACATCTGCATCGCCAAACTAGCCTCAGTGAGCAGGCCCTTGTAGCCAGCCTGCCGCGAATTCAGAATTCGTAAAAGGCCTCGGAATCGAACGGCCGTCTTTGCCCGGTCAGGCCCATGCGTTGCAACACCAGCACTACCACCGCAGCGGTAACCCGATGGAACGACAAGTCTGTCACCCCTAGTCGAACGACGCGTGGACCGCTCGCGAGATTTGTTCTGCCTGCAGCTTGGTGAGTCACCGTCATGATTTTTTCCCGATGCTAAAAATCGCCCTGGAACTCGGCGATCATGAACTCGACGAAAGCCCGAGCCTTGGATGAGATCAACCGCGCGCTGGGGTAGATCGCCCAGATATCCCGGGTTTGCTCCAGGACACAGGACGGCATGATTTCCACCAATGCGCCGCTTTCCAGTGAGGGCCTGACGTTCCACTGTGAAACAGAGACGATGCCGAGCCCACCCTCCGCGGCAAGCCGTGCGCTTTCGCCGCAATTGACTCTGAGCGAACCACTGATTGCCGTGACTTTGTGTGACTGGGCACCCACGAAACGCCAATGGTCCTCGTCGCCCAGCAGGATGCAGGAATGATTGACCAGCTCCGCAGGTGAAGTCGGTTCGCCATGCGCCTGGAGGTAGGCGGGTGCCGCACACAGGATGCGTCTGTCGCAGCCGAGCTTGCGCGCCACCAGGGATGAGTCCTTCAGGGCGGCGATGCGGATTGCCACATCAATCCCGATCTCGGTCAGGTCCTGCATTTGATCGGACAGTATCAGGTCGATCTTCAGCTTCGGGTTGGCGTGCAGGAACCGGGTAATGGCCGGCATCAGGCACATCCGCGCGAAGGACCCGGGGGCGGATACTCTTAACACCCGCTTGGCCACGTCCTTGCCTTTCACCGCGACCAGATAGGCCTCGTCCACGGCTGCCAGCACCCGGATTGCATGGGGCAGAAACAGCGCACCGTCTTCGGTCAGGCTGACCTGGCGAGTGGTGCGATGCAGCAGGCGCATGCCCAGGTATTCTTCAAGCTTCGCCAGTTTGTGGCTGGCCACCGAGGGCGCGAGTCCCAGCTCCCTGCCGGCTGCGGTGATATTGCCCAGCTCTGTTGATCGCATGAACAGGTTCAACGCATCAATATTCATGCTTCGGCGCCGCTAGTGTGTGGGCGCCGGCGCGGCATCGATCTTCACGCGCAGCAGGCTGTAGGGTTTCTGGCGCAAGTCTTTGCCTGCGTGAAAGATGCTTTGGCGGTGCAGCTGATTGGCGATGAAGTACAGGTAGCCATCGGGACCGATTGACAGTGTGTCGGGCCAAAGCACACGCGGATCATGGACGATGGTCTGCCATTGCCCGTTCGCCAGCCGTTTGCGCACGCTGTTGTTTTCGTAGTCGCCGGCATACACGGCCCCCGAGGCGTCGGCTTCAAGCCCGTCCGAGGCGCCTTTTTCCCCGAGGTCTTTGACCGCCATTTCGAGCCGTGCTTCGCTGACTGTCTCGTCACGCAGCAGTGCCGTGGGGATGGCGTACAGGTGCCGACTCGACAGCGGGCAGAAATACAAGGTCTGCCCATCAGCCGACAGGGCGATGCCGTCCGAAGCCACGGCAAAAGGCTGGGTGCCGCCTTTGGCATCCCGCACTTTCAGGACCTGGCCTTCGACCGTGGGTACGAAGGTCGGGTCGACCGAGGTCGAGGGTGCACCACTGAGCCGGCGTATGGCCGTGCCACTGGCGATGTCCATGACGATGATCGCGCCCGGGCCGGTAAGTGAAGAGTCGGTGATATAGATCACGCCTTGGTCACCCACGCGAAAATCAAAGCGCATGTCGTTGACGTAGGTGCCGGGCAGCATGACGTTTTTCGGGAATACGAGGGTCTTGACCACCTTGTTGGTGGCGAGCTCAACTGCGACGAGCTTGGCACCACCTGGCTGTGGAGGCGAGAAGCCAGGCGCCGCGGTGTCCAGTATCCAGAGGCGTCCGCGCCCGTCGGCCACCACGCTTTGTACGCTGATAAACCCTTTGGCCGGGTCTTTGGGGTTGGCCTGATTTATCGCCTGGTCAGGGTAGGGTACGACTTTGCCGTCGCGCAATTCTGCGACGGTAAACGGTACCTCGTCGCCCCAGCGAGGAAAGTTGACAAAGATGCGTCCGGTCTCGGTAACGCTCACGCCGGTGGGCATGGCATCGTGGAAGGCGTGCACCTGCTCGATGGCGCCAACGCTCTGATCGGCGGGCAGGTCCGCCGGCATGGAAGCCTGGGCGGCGGTGCCGGTGAGGGCCGCTGCCAAGGCAAGGGCAGTCCAACTGATTGGGTATTTCAAGTACATGGCAGGGCTCCAGGTTTTTCTGTTCTGGAGCCAATGGTGTCGGTTCCCGGCAGGCGAAAAAACCCGCTGATTGCCGATAACAGTTTCATTGAAATCAAGAGAATGGGCTGTCGCGCGCAAGCCTGGTTTTTTAATTGCGGGCGAGCAAGCTTGCTTCAGCAGAGGGGGTATCCACGGTGATCAGGGTTTCGATCATCGCCTTCGCCGCCGGCGACAAGCGAAACCCGGTACGGCTGATGATCCCGCAGCGGTTGTTCAAACTGTCGAGGCTGTGAGGCACGTTGCGCCAGTGCAGCACCGTCAGTGCGCCACGGGCAAAGTCTTCGGCAAACGCATCCTCGGCACCCAGGCCAATCGCGTTGGACTGGTGCACGATGGCCGCCAGCGCCGCAAACTGCTCCAGTTCGATAGCGGGAGAAAAGTCGACACGCCCGCTCAGGTTGGCCAGTAGCTTGCGTACCCCGGGAGCGATCAGCGGTGTGGCCAGCGGGTAGTCAAACAAGTCGTTGGTCGAGAGGCTGTCCTTGGCCAGTAACGGGTGCCCGGCGCGGCAGAAAAATACATTGCGCCGGGGTGTCAGGGCCTGGGTCTGGAAATTCGGATCGGCCTCGAAGTGGCGCACATCGGCGATGAAGAATTCGATCTCTTCGCGACTCAAACTGCGTCCGAGTTTTTCCCAGTTATCCACATGCAAACCGCTGCGTACTCGTGGATGAGCGCCGACAAACCGTGCGATCGCTCCAGGCACCAGGTTCACCGCCGCCACGGCATCGCAGCCAAAGCGCAATTCGCCGGCGTCGAGCTTGGTCATGCGGGTGACTTCGTGGCTCAGCCGCGCCGCGCCCTGAACGAGCGACAAGGCATGTTGCAACACCACCTGGCCCTCGGGAGTGGGGCGCAGGTCTTTGTGGGCGCGGTCCACCAGCACACAGCCAAACTCCTGTTCCAGGCTTTGGATGCTGCGGCTGAACGCCGGCTGGGTAATGCCCATGGCGTCGGCGGCGCGCACAAAACTGCGGTACTCGTTCAGAGCAATGAAGTAGCGCAGTTGGCGAAGGTCCATGGAGTTTTCCGGCGTCCTGAAGGAAACCGCGATTCTAATCGCCTCGCTTATTCCGCAAAAGAATGTTCATTGTTTTATCTAGATTCAAATTGCATATCCATAGAGCCTGTGCGGTAGGTGGCCGGGCTGAACACCCGGGTGAGTATCAGCATCGCCACCACCGTCAGCGTCAGCACCATCCACGCGCTGACGAAACTGCCAGTCAATTCCCGCAGCCAGCCGGTCAGCCACGGTGATACGGCGTTGATCAAAAAGCCCACGCCCTGGACGAACGCCGCCAGTTGGCCGGCCTCCCGAGGGTCGCGGCGGTGATCCAGGGTCAGCAACAGGCTCAGGGCGAAACACGCTCCCAGGCCGAAACCGATCAACGCCACCCACACGTGGGGGAACTCCAGCGGCGCCGTCAGCAGGCCGATATAGCCCACGGTCTGGGCCAGCAGGCTGATGCTCAGTAACGGTCGACGATCAATGCCACGTTGCGCCAGTGCCGGCATCAGCAGCGCGGCGATTACCTGGAAGATCGTCATGAACGCCAGCAGCGAACCACTGGGCAGTACGCCCCAACCCAACTGCTGATAGTAGGCCGGCAGCCACGCGACCATGCTCATGTAGCCGCAATTCACCAGGCCGAAATACAGCGCCAGCAACCACGCCCGACGGTTGCGCAGGCCCTGGAACGGCGCCTTCACCTGCGGGTTTTTCGCCGCACCCAATGGCAGCCACGCCCACAACAATAGTGCGCCCAGGGCCGGTAGCAGCCAGATCCCGAGCCCCGCCTGCCACTGCTGGAAATGCCCCGCCACCAACGGGCTGAGCAGGGCGGCCAAGCCACCGCCGCCCATCAGCGAAGCCGAGTAAATCCCCATCGCCAACGGCACGCGCTGGTGAAACTGGCGCTTGATCATCGCCGGCACCAGCGCCTGGATCAGCGCCACACCCGCACCGCCGAACAATGCCGTGGCCAGCAGCGCCGGCGCCTGGCCAAACAGCCAGCGCGCGAGGCACGCCAGCAGAATCATCATCAAGCCCAGGGCGATTCCGCGACGCTCCCCCAGCTTCGCCTCCAGGCGCACCCCCACCAACGCCACCAGGCCCATGCAGATCACCGGCAGGCTGGTGAGCAGGGCGCTGCTCTGGAAACTCAGGCCGGTGGCCAGACGGATTTCCCCCAGCAACGGGCTGATGGAACTGAGGATGGGCCGCAGGTTCAGGCCCAGCACTACCAGCAAACCCCAACCGGCGAGCTTGCCGGCGAACGAATTATTCAGCGTCATGCAGGGCCTGCCACTCGCGGTAAAGGGCTTGCATCGCTGCCTGCGGCAGGTGCTGCACGGGCAATTTTTGCTCCGCCAGCGGCAGCGCCAGTTGCTGGTAGATCGCTGCTGTGGACAAACCAAAGGGCGCCGCCACGTCGTTGCTGGCAGCGAACACCACGCGGGATATGCCGCACAGGTGCATCGCACTCAGGCACATCGGGCAGGGCTGGCCGCTGGCGTAGATCACACAACCGTCGAGGCGCGGGCCGAGTTGTTGGCTGGCGGCACGGATGGCGAGCATCTCGGCGTGGGCGGTGGGGTCCTGGCTCAAGTGGATTTCGTTTACCGCTTCCACCAGCACCTTGCCGTCGCGCACCAGGACCGCACCAAACGGGCGGCCACCGGCGGCTACGTTGGCCTTGGCCAGTTGCACGGCGTGATGCAGATGCTGTTGATCGTCAGTCATGGAAAACCCCTCGTGCGCAATGAGGCGTGAAGTATGGGCAGCCACAGGGGTATTCTGAAATTAAATATAACCATGCCAATCAGTGGCAAATGGAATGGTGAGCCCATGTTCGATCCTGTGTTGTTGCGCAGCTTTGTTGCCGTCGTCGATTGCGGCAATTTCACCCGCGCGGCCGAGCGGCTGCACTTGACCCAGTCCACGGTCAGCCAACAGATCCGCCGCCTGGAAGATGCACTGGGTAGCCAGGTGCTCGACCGGGATCAGCGCCGCGTGGTGGCCACGGTGGAGGGCGAGCGCTTGCTGGCGTATGCGCGGCGCATCCTGGCGCTGCACGAAGAGGCGGCCGACGTGCTGATCAATCAGCAGAGCGATGGCGTGTTGCGCCTGGCGGTGCCCGAGGACTTTGCGGCCGAGCGCCTGATGCCGCTGCTGTCGGCGTTTGTGCAGGCTTATCCCCGGGTGCGCCTGGAGGTCACCAGCGGCTTGGGGCCGGAATTGTTGCGGGATTATCGCGGCGGTGAATTCGACGTGCTGCTGGTCAAGCAAATGGGTGACAGCGATGACTGCCTGGTGTCCTGGCCGGAGCCGTTGTGTTGGGTCGACAGCCGCAGTTCGCCGTCCCTGGGACGTGATCCGCTGCCGTTGGTGACGTTTCCCGCTGGCGGCCTGTACCGCAATGAAATGCTGCATCACCTGGAGGTGGGCGGCTGGCGCTGGCGCATCGGTTATTCCAGCGCCAGCTTGGCCAGCGTGTGTTCGGCGGTGGCGGCGGGACTGGGGATCAGCCTGTTGCCGGTGCGGGTGGTGCAGCCCGGGCACGTGGTGTTGGGCGCGGACAGCGGTTTGCCTGCGGTGCAGGGCGTGCGGCTGGCGCTGTATGGCCGTAACGGCCTTGGCGCGGCCGGGCAGGCGTTGCTACGCCAATTGCAGGATTTGTGTGCCGGTAATCCACGCTGAGCCATGCCTTCAGTGAATATTTTGTATGCCTCAAAAGCATTGAGATTTTGCCCCTCGGCGCCAGGCCGCGCAGGACGTGGCTTCGGCGTATCCGGATGTTTCGGTTATTCAATTTAGATCTATCTATAACTTTAAAGATTACTTTAAGAGATAAGCGTCTGCCCCCGATGATTCAGCCCTCGACGGCCGCCAAGGCAGGCCCGTCGGTTTTTTTGCTTAAGACCGCAGGGGAGTTAATCAATGGGCAATGTCCAGACCGCCGCCAGTGCACAAGAGGCGCAGTGGCGCCACGCACCGGGTGGTGAGTTGGTCGACCTTGGCCGGCCGCATCGCGCGCCGTTGGGGCAGTTGCGTACGCAGAAAACCCCGAAGGGTGTGTTGAGTCGGCGTGAAGCGATCCTGTTGGGGATTCTCGCGCTGGCCTTGCATGGCGCGGTGATCTATTGGGTCAGCCAGAAGCCAACCCCGGTGCTGCCGATTGTGCCGCCGGAAATCCCGCCGATGACGATCGAATTTTCCCAGCCGGCACCGCCGGTTGTGGAGCCGCCACCGCCTGTACCGCCACCGCCGCCGCCACCGGTTGTCGAGCCACCGCCGCCGGTGGTTGATGAATTGGCCGCCAAGCCGGCGCCGAAAAAGATTCCGAAACCCAAGCCGGTGCCAAAGCCTGTGCCCAAGCCCGCACCGAAACCGGTAGCCGAGCAGCCGCCCGCGCCGCCTGTACCCGCGCCACCGGCTCCAGCACCGCCGGCACCGCCTGCGCCCGCGCCGGTCACACCGGCCTCGGCCAACGCCGCGTACCTGAAGAACCCGGCGCCGGAATACCCGTCACTGGCCCAGCGCCGGGGTTGGGAAGGCACGGTGCTGTTGCGGGTGCATGTATTGGCCACCGGCAAGCCGGGTGAGATCCAGATTCAGAAAAGCAGTGGTCGCCAGCAACTCGACGAAGCCGCACTGGCTGCCGTGAAGCGCTGGAGTTTTGTACCGGCCAAGCAGGGTGATGTGGCCCAGGACGGCTGGGTCAGCGTACCGATCGATTTCAAGATTCATTAATTATTGGATGCGGTGTGTTGGACACATCGCGACCTGCACAGAGGGAAAACATCATGGCATTAGCATCTCCAACTGAATCCATCGAAAGCGCGGTGATCTGGCTGCTGGTGGTCTTTTCGGTCGCTACCTGGGGCCTGGCCCTGCTCAAGGGCGTCCAGTTCGGCCGCCTCAAGTCCCAGGATCGCAAGTTCCACAAACAGTTCTGGGCGGCATCCAGCCTGGACTCGGCCGCTGAGTTGGCCGAAACCAAACCCGGCGCCGCCGCTCGTGTGGCCCAGGCCGGTTACGCCGCGATCCAGGTGGGTGAGGCGCCACACGCTGCTGACTTGAGCCAGGCGATCAACCATCAGGACCGTCTTGAACGCGCTTTGCGCCAACAGATCGTGCGTGAGCGTCGCTCCCTGGAAACCGGCCTGGCCGTGGTTGCGAGTATCGGCAGCACCTCGCCGTTTATCGGCCTGTTCGGCACTGTGTGGGGGATCATGGAAGCCTTGAAAGGCATCAGCGCCGCCGGTTCCGCCAGCCTCGAAACCGTGGCCGGGCCGATCGGTGCGGCACTGGTTGCCACGGGTGTGGGTATTGCCGTCGCGGTGCCGGCGGTGCTGGTCTACAACTACTTCCTGCGTCGCCTGAAGCTCACGGCTGCTGACCTGGACGACTTCGCCCACGACTTCTACAGCCTGGCGCAGAAGAACTCGTTCCGCGTGCTGCTGCACCCGACGCTGAGCAAGGCCGGTGCCCAGGGTGGCGCGCAAAAAGTGAAGGAGGCGTCCTGAGATGGCCTTCTCCACGCAAGACAGTGATGAGGTGCTGAGCGAGATCAACGTTACGCCGCTGGTGGACGTGATGCTGGTGCTGCTGGTGGTGTTTATCGTCACGGCGCCGTTGTTGACCAATGCGATTCCGATCAACTTGCCCAAGACCGAGGCCGTGGCCCCGGTGGAGCAGAAGGACCCGCTGGTGGTGAGCATTGATGCGGCCGGGAAACTGTTTATCAACAAGGATGAAATCCAGCCGGATTTGCTGGAATTCAACTTGCAGTCGGCCAAGGCCAAGGATCCGGATGTGCGGGTGCAACTGCAGGCTGATGATGGAGTGAACTATGGCGAAGTGGCGCGAGCCATGGCGTCGATCGAGCGGGCGGGGATTACCAAGCTTTCGGTGATTACTGCACGTTAGTTTCAAATGCCTCGACAATTTTTTTGGCCGTCTCCTTGGCAGGGTGCGGCCTTTTTTTTGCTTTGGGGGGAGTACATATCCGTTATTT
>NZ_JACAOM010000044.1:17272-39992 GCF_013386245.1 Pseudomonas sp. 21615526
GAAGAGCAAAATCAAAAGCTGAAGCGGGCACGGTTCAAATGTGGGAGCTGGCTTGCCTGCGATGGCATCTCCTCGGTGTGTCTGATGTACCGAGTTGTCTGCATCGCAGGCAAGCCAGCTCCCACAGAAAAGCAGCTCTGCTTTCGCTCTGGTTTTTGATTTGGCTTTTAACACTCGATTTTTGGTTATTAATAAATAGCTTCTTATTCCTTAACGAATATATACCCCGTGCCTATACTGACCCACAACGTTAAACGCTGCAGGAGGGCACACCCATGCACAGCGAGTCGATTCGTTATCTGATCGTGCCGGGCTGGCAAGGATCGCCAGAAGATCATTGGCAAAGTCATTGGCAGAACAGCCTGCCCAACAGCGCGCGCGTGGAGCAGGCCGACTGGCTCACCCCACGCCGCGAAGACTGGGTGGCCGCCCTGGCCGAAGCCATCGCCGCCGACAGCACCCCGGTGATTCTGATCGCCCACAGCCTGGGCTGCATCACCGTCGCCCATTGGGCGGCCACCGCACCGGTGCAGTTCCTGCGTCAGGTACGCGGCGCCCTGCTGGTGGCCCCGGCCGATGTCGAACGCCCTGCCTGCGCACCCGCCCTGCGTAACTTTGCGCCAATCCCCAGCCACCTGTTGCCCTTCCCAAGCCAGGTCGTCAGCTCCGACAACGACAGCGCCGTCAGCGCCACCCGCGCCTTGGAACTGGCACGTAACTGGGGCGCCGAAGCGGGAATTCTCGCGGGCGCCGGGCACATCAACGTGAAGTCCGGCCATCAACGCTGGGAACAGGGTTTCGCCTACCTCTATCGCCTGCAAAATCGCCTGGAACATCACTCCCGGCGCCGTGCATAAAATTTTTTAAACGCCCCTTCCCCTTCGTGGATGGGGCGGGAGCCTGCCATGAGCCTGCATGAAACCTTCGGTCAGCCCCTGCTGACCTTCCCCGACGCCGAAAAAAGCCCCCTGAGCATTCGTGCCAAGGCGCTGGTGTTTGTCGACCCGCGTTCGCGGCAACTGCGCGAAGACCTCGAAAACCTCGCCCCCCGCGCCTTGCCCGTGTTGATCCGCGGCGAAACCGGCAGCGGCAAGGAGTTGCTCGCCCGGCATATACACCGTGGCAGCGACCGCACCGGCCTGTTTGTCTCGGTGAATTGCGGCGCCATCAGCCCGACATACGCCGACGCCGAACTGTTCGGCTACGCCGCAGGCAGCCACAGCGGCGCAGCCAGCAGCCGCGCTGGCTGGTTTGGCTCGGCCAACGGCGGCACGTTGTACCTGGATGAAATCGGCGACTTGCCGCTGCCAATCCAGGTCAAGCTGCTGGCGGCGCTGGAAAACCACGAAGTCACTCGCGTCGGCGCCCATCAGCCAAGCCCGGTGGATGTGCGGCTGGTGGCGGCCACCAGCATCGACCTCGCCCAGGCCGTGGCGGCCGGCAAGTTTCATGAGCGCCTGTTCCATTACCTCAGCGAAGGCCAACTGGAGCTGCCCGCACTGCGCGAGCGGGTGGGCGACATCCTGTCACTGGCCGAATATTTCCTCGGCATCTACAGCCAGCGCCTCGACCTGCCGGTGCCGCTGATCAGCGACGAAGCCCAGCGCGTGCTGGAGCATCACAGCTGGCCGGGCAACACCCGGGAGTTGGAGAACGTGATTCACTTTGCCTTGCTGGTCAGCAGTGGCGACGAGATTCTGCCTGAGCATTTGAACCTGCCCGTGGCGGGTTCGCCTGTGGAGCAGGTGCGGCGAATTCTTGGCCACGCCAGCGCCGCCGAGGTTGAAGCCCTGAAAAGCTATCTGAAAGAACACGCTGTTTTGTAGGAGCCCGGCTTGCCGGCGATGGCGTCCTCAGGAGCATCGCAAGGCTCAAGACCGCCATCGCCGGCAAGCCTGGCTCCTGTATGAACAAAATGGAATATCAAAGTGAATAAAAAGTATTGTTCTGGAATAAAAAACCTCGGTATTGTCCGCTGCACGCCGCGATAGCACTTCGCTGGCATCCACTAAAAAAGCGGCCGTCCCAGACGACCCGGATTTTCGATAAGGACACTGCATGAAAAAGGTTCTGTTGTTTACCGCACTGGCGGCTGCCCTGACTGCAAGCTTCGCCCAGGCCAACGAGAAACTGGTGGTAGCCGCTACCCCGATCCCGCACGCCGAGATCCTTGAGCTGGTCAAGCCGACCCTGGCCAAAGAAGGCGTGGACCTGGAAATCAAAGTCTTCACCGACTACGTACAACCGAACGTACAGGTGGCCGAGAAGCGTCTGGACGCCAACTACTTCCAGACCCTGCCGTACCTGGAAAACTTCAACAAGGGTAAAGGCACCAACCTGGTCACCGTAGTGGGTGTGCACGTTGAACCCTTCGGCGGCTACTCGAAAAAGATCAAAAACATCTCTGAGCTCAAAGATGGCGCCACCGTGGCGATCCCGAACGAAGGCAGCAACTCCGGCCGTGCCCTGCTGCTGCTGCAAAAGGCTGGCGTGATCACTCTGAAAGACCCGACCAACGCCCTGGCCACGCCGAAAGACATCGCCAGCAACCCGAAAAACCTGAAATTCAAAGAGCTGGAATCGGCGCTGCTGCCACGCGTCCTGGACCAGGTTGACCTGGACCTGATCAACACCAACTACGCCCTGGAAGCCGGCCTGAACCCGGCCAAGGACGCGTTGATCATCGAAGACGCCAAGTCGCCGTACGTGAACTTCCTGGTTGCCCGCCCGGACAACAAGGACAGCGACGCGATCCAGAAGCTCGCCAAAGCCCTGACCAGCCCTGAAGTGAAAGCTTTCATCGAGAAGAAATACAACGGCGCGGTCGTGCCGGCGTTCTGATCGAACCCAAAAACCTCCTTCAAGGTTTAAACGCCGACGGCTTCTACAGCGTCGGCGTTTTTTATGGCTGGAACACAATCGAAATGTGGGAGCGGGCTTGCTCGCGAATGCGGTGGATCAGCCAACACATCTGCTGACTGATACACCGCATTCGCGAGCAAGCCCGCTCCCACATTTGGGACTGTGTCAGCTCAGATATTTCGACTGTTAATGGCCCTGCGTAGCGCCACCAGCCACTTTACCAGTTCCTGCGGATCAATCGGTTTTGCCTCGTTCATCGCTCACTCCCTCGCTGTTGGTTGGCCGTCAGTCTGGCCACGCGCTGCCTATCCCTGAAGTGCAGCTCCGATAAAAAGACCCTTCCTACTTCCCCGGGAACAGTAGCTGTCATCCATCTGCACCGCGAATCCGCAGGTTATCTATTTGGGTGATATCAATATGCTATTTCGGTATTTAAATTTTGCTTTTTATACCTTTAAAGTCGGCGCTACCCGGCGTTACCCACGCTGGACCGGACCGCACCAACGCCGCTTTACCCCTGCGGCGTCAGGGATTTCAGATGACCTTCGATTACGCATTTATCCTCAGCACGCTGCCAGCGTTTCTCAAGGCCGTGGGCGTTACCCTGCAAGTCGGCCTGATCGCCATTGGCACCTCCATGCTGGTGGCCTTGATCAACGCCGCGCTGCTGGTGTTTCGCACGCCCTACGTGTGGCGCCTGGTGGCGCTGTACGTGGAGTTGGCGCGCAACACACCGCTGCTGATCCAACTGTTTTTCGTCTACTTCGCGTTGCCGGCCCTGGGGCTGAATATCTCCGGGTTCTGGGCGGCAATCATCACCATGACCTTTCTCGGCGGCGCCTACCTCACGGAAGTGCTGCGCGCCGGTGTCGAGGCGGTGCCGCTGGCACAGATCGAATCGGGCAAGTCCATCGGGCTGTCCCACTGGCAACTGCTGCGCCATGTGATCCTGCCCCAGGCCGGGATCCTCAGCCTGCCGGCGCTGTTTGCGAACTTTATTTTCCTGCTCAAGGAAACCACGATCGTGTCGGCGGTGGCGGTGCCGGAGATTCTCTACACCACCAAAAGCTATATCGCCCTCTACTACAAAACCTACGAAATGCTCGCGGTGCTCACGTTGATCTGCGTGCTGTTATTCCTGCCGCTGTCGCTGCTGCTCAGCCGCCTTGAAAGGAGGCTCCAGCATGGCCAGTTCGGGTCTTGAATTACTCTGGGTGTCCTTGCCGCAACTGGGCAAGGGCGCGGCGCAAACCCTGTCGATCTCGTTCTTGAGCATCGCCTTCAGCACCGTCGGCGGCGTGGTGTATGGCGTGCTGCGCACGTTGAATTCGAAAGCGATCAACCTGGTGCTGCGGATTTACCTGGAGCTGTTCCGCGCCATTCCGGTGTTGGTGTGGTTGTACTTGCTGTTCTTCGGCCTGCCGATTTTCTTTGGCCTGAGCATTCCGAGCTTCTGGTGCGCCGTGCTGGTGTTGTCGCTGTGGGGTGCCAGTGAAGTCGGCGAAGTGGTGCGCGGTGCGTTGCATTCGTTGCCCCGTGGCCAGCGTGAAGCCGGCCTGTCGATTGGCCTGTCGGACCCGCAACTGTACGGTTACGTGCTGTTGCCCCAGGCCCTGAAACGCATGACCCCGCCGACCATCAATGTCTACACCCGCATTATCAAGACCAGCTCCCTGGCGGTGCTGATCGGTGTGGTGGACGTGATCAAGGTCGGCCAGCAAATCATCGAGCGCACCTACGAGTCGGTATTGATCTACGGCGCGCTGTTCCTGTTTTTCTTCTTTATCTGCTACCCGTTGTCGGCCGCCTCCAAGGTGCTGGAACGGCGCTGGGCCCAAGCATGAGCGCATTGATCGAGTTCCAGGGTTTCAACAAGTTTTTCGGCGACCAGCAGGTGCTCGACGGCATCGACCTGAGTGTGCAAAGCGGCGAAGTGGTGGTGATCCTCGGCCCCAGCGGTTGCGGCAAAAGCACCTTGCTGCGGTGCCTCAATGGCCTGGAAGTGGCCCACAGCGGTAGCCTGCGTTTTGCCGGCAAGGAGCTGCTGGACAAGGCCACCGACTGGCGCCAGGTGCGCCAGGACGTGGGCATGGTGTTCCAGAGTTATCACCTGTTCCCGCACATGAGCGTGCTCGACAACCTCCTGCTCGGCCCGCTGAAAGTGCAAAAGCGCGAGCCCCGCGAAGCCCGGGCCCAGGCTGAAAAACTGCTGGAACGGGTGGGCCTCTCCGACAAACGCGACGCCTACCCGCGCCAGCTGTCGGGCGGCCAGCAGCAACGCATCGCCATCGTCCGCTCGTTGTGCATGAACCCGCAGGTCATGCTGTTTGACGAAGTCACCGCCGCCCTCGACCCGGAAATGGTCAAGGAAGTACTGGAAGTGATCCAGGGCCTGGCCCGGGACGGCATGACGCTGCTGATCGTCACCCATGAAATGGCCTTCGCCCGCGCCGTCGCCGACCGCGTGGTGTTCATGGAGGCCGGCCGCATCCTCGAACAAAACACCCCCGAGGCATTCTTTACGAACCCGCAAACCGCACGCGCGCAGCAGTTCCTGGAGAAGTTCTCCTTCGTTTCAACACTGCCCAAAAGAACCAAGGAACTGGAGCTGTCATGAAAACTGCCAAGTTGTTATTCCCCCTGTTCGGCCTCGCTTTGCTGGCCGGCTGCAATAAGTCCGAAGAGCCCGCCAAGACGGCTGCCGCTGCCACCCCGGCACCCGCTGCGGTGAGCTACATCGACAAGATCAAGGCGCGGGACAAGCTGATCGTCGGCGTATTCACCGACAAGCCGCCGTTTGGTTTCGTGGATGAGTCCGGCCGTTATGTCGGCTTCGATACCGACATCGGCCGCCGTTTCGCCAAGGACCTGCTGGGCGACGAGAACAAGGTTGAATTCGTCGCCGTAGAGCCGGCGAGCCGCATTCCGTTCCTGCAAAGCGACAAGGTCGACCTGATCCTCGCCAACATGACGGTGACGCCGGAGCGCAAGGAAGCGGTGGACTTCACCAACCCGAACCTGAAAGTCGCGGTGCAGGCCCTGGTGCCGCAGGACAGCTCGGTGAAGAGCCTGGACGACCTGGCGACCCGCACCACCATCGTCACCACCGGCACCACCGCGGATATCTGGCTGACCAAGAACCACCCGGACTGGAAACTGCTGAAGTTCGAGAAAAATTCCGAGTCGCTGCAAGCGTTGTCGGCGGGCCGTGGTGATGCCTATGCCCAGGACAACCTGGTGCTGTTCAGCTGGGCCAAGCAGAACCCGGGCTATCGCGTGCTGGAGCAGAAACTGGGGGATGAAGCGCCGATTGCGCCGGCGGTGAAGAAGGGCAACATCGAATTGCGGGATTGGGTGAATGCCGAGCTGGCGAAGTTGGGCGAAGAGAAGTATCTGCTCAAGCTGTATGACCAGTATGTTCGCAAGGAACTGAGCGATGACACCAAGCCGGAAAGCGTGATTGTTGAAGGCGGGAAGTGGCAGGGTTGATCAGCTAGCTGTTGGGTGACTGATCTACCGTCTTCGCGAGCAAGCCCGCTCCCACATTCGACCGAGTTCCACCTTTGGAATGCGGACAAATGTGGGAGCGGGCTTGCTCGCGAAGAGGCCCTCACAGGCACCGCCTAACTGGGCCAATGCCACGCCGGCTCATCCAGCACCCGCTGCCCCACCACCTGCGTCTGCCCCATCACCTTCTCCAGCACGATCGAATTACACCCTTCATCCTGCTGCAACGCCGCAATCAAGCGGCTGGCATGGGACACCACCCACACCTGACACTGCTGCGACACCTGAATGATCAGCCGCGCCAACGCCGGCAAAAGATCCGGGTGCAAGCTGGTTTCCGGTTCGTTCAATACCATCATCGTCGGTGGCCTCGGCGTCAGCAGCGCCGCCACCAGCAGCAAGTAGCGCAAGGTGCCGTCCGACAACTCTGCTGCCGACAAGGGCCGCAGCAATCCTTCCTGATAAAACTCGATGGCAAAGCGTCCGCCCTGCAATGGCTCGATATTCAACCGCGCGCCGGGAAACGCATCGCTGATCGCCCGCTGCAAGGCGTCCGGGTCGCCAATCTCGCGAATGGTCTGCAACGCCGCTGCCAAGTCCCGCCCATCGTGATGCAGCACCGGCGTACGCGTGCCCAGTTGCGGCTGGCGCACTGGGGCGTCGACGTCGCTGCGAAAGTGGTCATAAAAGCGCCAGCCGCGAATGCTTTCGCGCAGCAGCAATACCTCCGGCGAACCCCGCAGGCTGCCGACCTGATCGAACAGGCTGTGGTAGTTCGGCGTGTGCTGGGCCAGTACATCCCAGGCGCGGCCATCGCGGGCACGTACCATCGGGCCGGAGCGCTGCACCAGCAGGCTCGCCGGGCGAAATACATGCCCGGCCCAGATGCATTCTTTCTTGATCTCCGGGTCCAGGGAAAAATAGGACAAGGTTTTCTCGGGCAACCCCAGGGAAATCGCATAGCTGAAATCCTCTGCGGCAAACCCCAAGCGCAAGCGCTTGGCGCCCTGGCGCACGATGGGCTCCACCGCCACTTCACCACTGAGCATGCGCCGACTGATGCTTTCCGGCCCTGCCCAGAAGGTTGAATCCAGCCCACCCTCGCGGGCCAGTGCGTTGATCACGCCGCCCTGGGCCGTCTCCGCCAGCAGCCGAAGGGCGCGGTACAGGTTGGACTTGCCGCTGCCATTGGGGCCGGTAATCAGGTTCAACCGATCCAGCGGCACCACCAATTTGTTGATCGAGCGGTAATTGGCCACCGCGAGGGTCTTGAGCATGAGAAAAATTATCGGTTTGGGAACCCCTGGAGTATGGGATTCTCCATGCAGATAAGGAACCCTGTTCTAAGCTCACAGTCGCATAGACACTGGCACGTCGGCATCACGCAAAAGGAGCCTGCATGGGCGGTCCCAAACTCACATTTATCCTCGGCCTTGGCCTGCTGGCGCTGCTGAGCGGTTGCGGCCAGGAAAAAGCCGAACCCAAGGAACATTCCCGGGTGTTTGTGCAGACGGCGAAGTCCACCGACTTTGCCGCCGCCGTGACCTTGACCGGCGATATCCAGGCCCGGGTGCAGACCGATCTGTCGTTCCGCGTCGGCGGCAAGATCATCCAGCGCATGGTGGATGTCGGCGACCGCGTCAGCGCCAAGCAGGTGCTGGCCAAGCTCGATCCGAAAGATTTGCAGACCAACGTCGACTCCGCCCAGGCCCAGGTGGTCGCCGAGCAGGCGCGGGTCAAGCAGACCGCCGCCGCGTTTGTGCGCCAGGAAAAACTCTTGCCCAAGGGCTACACCAGCCGCAGCGAATACGACTCCGCCCAGGCCGCGTTGCGCAGCAGCCAGAGCGCGCTGACCGCGGCCCAGGCGCAGTTGGCCAATGCCCGCGAGCAGTTGGGCTACACCTCGCTGGTCGCCGACGCGCCGGGCATCATCACCGCCCGCCAGGCCGAGGTGGGCCAGGTGGTGCAGGCCACCGTGCCGATTTTCAGCCTGGCCCGGGATGGCGAGCGCGACGCGGTGTTCAACGTCTATGAATCGCTGCTGGTGGAGCCGCCGCCGGACAAACCGATTACCGTCAGCCTGCTGGAAAATCCGCAGATCACCGCCGTGGGCAAGGTGCGCGAAGTCACCCCGGCCGTTGCCGCCAATACCGGCACGGTGCAAGTCAAAATCGCCCTCGACGCGCTGCCCAAGGGCATGCAACTGGGCTCGGTGGTCAGCGCCACCGCCAACGGGCCGGCCAAGGCCAGCATCGAATTGCCGTGGGCTGCCTTGACCAAAGACATCAGTGCGCCGGCTGTCTGGCTGATTGACGGCGACGGCAAGGCGCAACTGCACAAGGTCACGGTCGCGCGTTACCTGACCGGCAAGGTGATCATCAGCGACGGCCTCAAGGGCGGCGAAAAAGTCGTGGTGGCCGGCGGGCAATTGCTGCACCCCGGCATGATCGTGGAAATCGCCCAGCCGCCGGATCAGGCCCAGGCCCAGGGAGTGCAGCCATGAAGCAGTTGACGTGTGTGCTCGCCGCCAGCCTGCTCTTGATGGCGTGTTCCAAGGAAGAACCGGCACCGGAACCGGTGCGCCCGGTGCTGTCGATTGAAGTGAAAGCCGAAGACCAGGAAAACCTCGGCCGCTTCGCCGGAACGATCCAGGCCCGCTACGAAAGCAATCTCGGTTTCCGTGTGCCAGGCCGTATCGCCCGGCGCGCGGTCGACGTGGGCGCTGAAGTGCAGCAGGGCGCGTTGCTCGCCGTGCTCGACCCCACCGATCAACAGAACCAGTTGCGCGCCGCCCAGGGCGACCTGGCCCGGGTCCAGGCACAGTGGATCAACGCCCAGGCCAATGCCCGTCGCCAGCAGGAATTGTTCAACCGTGGCGTCGGCGCCCAGGCCCAGCTGGACATCGCCCAGACCGACCTGAAAACCACCCAGGCGTCCCTGGATCAGGCCAGGGCCTCGGTCAATCAGGCCAAGGACCAGCTCAACTACGCCGAACTGCGCACCGACCATGCAGGCATCGTCACCGCCTGGAATGCCGAGGCCGGCCAGGTGGTCAGCGCCGGGCAGCAAGTGGTGACCCTGGCACGACCGGACATCAAGGAAGCCGTCATCGACTTGCCCGCCGGCCTCGCCGAGCGCCTGCCGCCGGATGTGGTGTTCCTGGTCGCCGGGCAGATGGACCCCACGGTCAGCACCACCGCCACCGTGCGCGAGATCGAACCCCAGGCCCAAAGCGCCACGCGCACCCGTCGCGCCCGCCTGACCCTGGCGGAAACACCGCCCGCGTTCCGCCTTGGCACCGCCATCAGCGTGACCCTGAGTTCAGCCATCGCGCCGCGTATCGAATTGCCCCTCAGCGCCTTGCAGGAAGCCGACGGCAAGACCCGCATCTGGGTCATCGACACCCAAAGCCAGACCGTACAGCCCCGTGACGTCAGCATCGTCAGCCGTGACGCCGACAGCGCCTTGCTCAACGCCGGCGTCAAACCCGGCGAGCGGGTGGTGAGTGCCGGCGTGAACAGCCTGAAGCCCGGGCAAAAAGTCAAAATCGACGAGGACAGCCCGCGATGAAAGGGAGCTTCAACTTATCCGACTGGGCCCTCAAGCATCAGTCCTTCGTCTGGTACCTGATGTTCGTCGCGCTGCTGATGGGCGTGTTCTCGTACATGAACCTCGGTCGCGAGGAAGACCCGTCGTTCACCATCAAGACCATGGTGATCCAGACCCGCTGGCCGGGTGCGACCCAGGAAGAGACCCTGAAGCAGGTCACCGACCGCATCGAGAAAAAACTCGAAGAGCTGGACTCCCTCGACTACGTGAAGAGCTACACCCGGCCCGGCGAGTCCACGGTGTTCGTGTTCCTGCGGGACACCACCAGCGCCAAGGACATCCCGCAGATCTGGTACCAGGTCCGCAAGAAGATCGACGATATTCGCGGCAGCTTCCCCCAAGGCTTGCAGGGGCCGGCGTTCAACGACGAGTTCGGGGATGTGTTCGGCTCGGTGTACGCATTTACCGCCGACGGCCTGTCGATGCGCCAGCTGCGCGATTACGTGGAGCAGGTGCGCGCCGAAATTCGTTCGGTACCGGGGCTGGGCAAGGTCGAGATGATCGGCCAGCAGGACGAAGTGATTTACCTGAATTTCTCCACCCGCAAACTCGCAGCGCTGGGGATCGATCAGCGCCAGGTGGTGCAGAGCCTGCAATCGCAGAACGCGGTGACCCCGGCTGGGGTGATCGAGGCCGGGCCGGAGCGGATTTCGGTGCGCACCTCCGGGCAGTTCGCCTCGGAGAAGGACCTGGCCAACGTCAACCTGCGGCTCAATGACCGTTTCTATCGGCTGGCCGACGTGGCGGAAATCACCCGTGGCTATGTCGACCCGTCGACGCCGATGTTCCGCTTCAACGGCAAACCCGCCATCGGCTTGGCCATCGCCATGCAGAAGGGCGGCAACATCCAGGACTTCGGCAAGGCCCTGCACAAACGCATGGACGACCTGACCGCCGACCTGCCGGTGGGTGTGGGCGTGCATAAGGTTTCCGACCAGGCCGAAGTGGTGGAGGAGGCCGTTGGCGGCTTTACCAGCGCGTTGTTCGAGGCGGTGATCATCGTACTGGTGGTGAGCTTTATCAGCCTCGGCGTGCGTGCCGGGTTGGTGGTGGCGTGCTCGATCCCATTGGTGCTGGCGCTGGTGTTCGTGTTCATGGAATACAGCGGCATCACCATGCAGCGGGTGTCGCTGGGCGCGTTGATCATTGCCCTCGGCCTGTTGGTGGACGACGCGATGATCACCGTGGAGATGATGATCACGCGCCTGGAAAAAGGCGAGACCAAGGAGCAGGCGGCGACGTTCGCCTACACCTCTACGGCGTTCCCGATGCTGACCGGTACGCTGGTGACCGTTGCCGGTTTTGTGCCGATTGGCCTTAATGCCAGTTCGGCGGGTGAGTACACCTTCACGCTGTTTGCGGTGATTGCCGTGGCGATGCTGGTGTCGTGGGTGGTCGCGGTGTTGTTCGCGCCGGTGCTCGGCGTGCACATCCTCAGCAGCAAGGTAAAACCCCACAATGCCGAGCCCGGCCGGGTGGGCCGGGCGTTCAATGGCGGCATGCTCTGGGCCATGCGCAATCGCTGGTGGGCCATCGGCATCACGGTGCTGTTGTTTGTGGCGTCGGTGTTTTCCATGCAGTTTGTGCAGAACCAGTTTTTCCCGTCCTCGGACCGTCCGGAAATTCTCGTCGACCTCAACCTGCCGCAAAACGCCTCGATCAACGAGACCCGCAAGGCCGTCGACCGTCTTGAGGCGATCATCAAGGACGACCCGGACATCGCCCGCTGGAGCACCTATATCGGCCAGGGCGCGATCCGTTTCTACCTGCCGCTGGACCAGCAACTGGAGAACCCGTACTACGCGCAACTGGTGATCGTCAGCAAGGGCCTGGAAGAGCGCGGCGCCTTGATTGCGCGCCTGCAAAAACGCCTGCGGGAAGATTTTGTCGGCGTGGGCAGCTTTGTGCAGCCACTGGAAATGGGCCCGCCGGTGGGGCGTCCGATCCAGTACCGGGTGTCTGGCAAGGACATCGACCAGGTGCGCAAACACGCGATCGAACTGGCGACCATGCTCGATAAAAATACCCACATGGGCGAGATCATCTACGACTGGAACGAGCCGGGCAAAGTCCTGCGGGTGGACATCGCCCAGGACAAGGCGCGGCAACTGGGGCTGTCGTCGGAAGACGTGGCGCAGTTGATGAACAGCGTGGTCAGCGGTGCGTCGGTGACCCAGGTGCATGACGATATCTACCTGATCAACGTGGTCGGCCGCGCCGAAGATGCCGAACGCGGTACGCCGGAAACCTTGCAGAACCTGCAGATCGTCACGCCCAACGGCACCTCGATTCCGCTGCTGGCGTTCGCCACCGTGCGTTATGAGCTGGAACAGCCGTTGGTATGGCGTCGCGACCGCAAGCCGACCATCACCATCAAGGCGGCGGTGCGCGACGACATGCAGCCGACCGACCTGGTGAAACAGCTCAAGCCGGACATCGACAAGTTCAGTGCTGGGTTGCCGGTGGGCTACAAAGTCGCCACCGGCGGCACCGTGGAAGAAAGCGGCAAGGCCCAGGGCCCGATTGCCAAGGTAGTGCCGTTGATGCTGTTCCTGATGGCGACCTTCCTGATGATCCAGCTGCACAGCGTGCAGAAGATGTTCCTGGTGGCCAGCGTGGCGCCGCTGGGGCTGATTGGCGTGGTGTTGGCGCTGATTCCCACGGGCACGCCCATGGGCTTTGTGGCGATTCTGGGGATCCTTGCGCTGATCGGCATCATCATCCGTAACTCGGTGATCCTGGTGACGCAGATCGACGCCTACGAGCGCGACGGCTACACGCCGTGGGACGCGGTGGTGGAAGCTACCGAACACCGGCGCCGGCCGATCCTGCTGACCGCAGCAGCGGCCAGCCTGGGCATGATCCCTATCGCCCGTGAAGTGTTCTGGGGCCCGATGGCCTACGCGATGATCGGCGGGATCATCATCGCCACCTTGCTCACGCTGCTGTTCCTGCCGGCGCTGTACGTGGCCTGGTACAAGATTCGCGAGCCGAAGAAAGAACAAGCCTGACGGCCACAGCGGTGACATTCCTACACGGACGTGGGAATGTTCCCTGAAACATTTTTTTGCCCTTCGCACCCGATCAATTGTTTTACCCTCCGGGCCTGATCCTTTGCCAAGGCCTGCCCCATGCGTTGTTTCCTGCTGGTTTGTAGCTTGTTACTGTCGCCCGTGGCCCTTGCCGGCACGGTGCTGGAGAACGCCCTGTGGCGGGTTGAGATCGACCCGGCGACCCTTGCGATCCACGTTATCCCCAGCGACAAGACCGCCGTGCAGGCTTCAAGCGGAGGCCCTGCGCACAGGGTCAACCAGCTCTCCCAAAGCACCCGTCAGGCCAGTTGGCAATGGGACGATGGCGCCTATCGCCTGAGCGCCACCCTCGAGCAACGGGATCTTGCCCTGACGATTACCGCCCGTGATGCCGGTGAGTTGGCGATCCTGCGCCAACCCGCCAGCGCCATGGGCAAGGGCCTGATCTGGCCCCTGGCCGAAGGGCATTACGTGCCGGCGGGCAATGGTGTGTGGCAGGACTTCCTGCTGGAGCAGGGCGACGTCAACACCACCCAGGACCTCAGCTTGCCGCTGTGGGGCGTGGATCACGGCGCGTTTACCCTCAACTGGCTGATGACCAATTCTTACAACAACCGTCTGCACTGGCAGGCCGACGGCAAAGGACTGGCGTTGTCCGCCTTCCATGAATTCACCACGCTGGACCCCGCGGCACCGATGACCGTTCTGTTGCACCTGGGCGAAAGCGACCCGCTGGCCGGCGCCAAGCGTTATCACCAGTGGCTGGTGGAGCAGGGGCTGTTTGAACCGTTGGCGGACAAGTTGCGGCAAACCCCGGAAGCGGAAAAGCTGCTGGGCGCCAGCCATATCTACCTGTGGGGCAATGATCTGCTGGCTCCGGGGGATGTGCGCGACTGGCCGCAACTGCTCAAGCTGCTACGCAGCGGCAAAGGCTTGGCGGCTGAATTGAATGGCTTGCTGGACAAAGAGGCTGCGCAGGTTCGGCAGGTCAAGCAACCGTATGAGCAGGCTGTCCTGCTGCGCGGCCTGAACGCGGCGATCAACACAAAGGCCCGGCAAAGCTGGCAGCCCTCCACCGAGCCGAATATGACCCAACTCGCTGATGGCTATGGTGCGCTGCGTCGCGAGTTGGCCGTGGCTTTTGCGGGTGCCTTGAGCGCCACGCCTGAGACTTGGGGCAACACCTTGTCCGTCACCAACGCGCTGAAAGGCGCCGGTCTCAAGCGCCTGCTGGTGACCCAGGGCGAAGGCTGGGAAGGCGGGCTCTGGCATCCTGAGGCGGTGAAGACCGGGGTCGACGCCGGTTACCTGATGGCGCCCTACGACTCTTATGAAACGGCACTGTCGGCCACTGAAAATCCCGACTGGACCACCGCGCACCTGGGCAGCAAGGCCTATGGCGAGTGCGCGATCGTGTTGAAGGGCGGCCAGCTCAAGACAGGCTTCCAGAAGTCCGGCCACTACACCGACCCGCGCTGCGTGCGGCCGTTGCTGGAGGCGCGGATCAAGGCGGTGCAGGCCAAGTCCGGGTTCAACGCCTGGTTCCTCGACGCCTATGCCACCAGTATGTTGTTCGACAGCTATCGCACGGGTGCGAGCATGACCCAGGCACAAAACGCCGAAGGCAATATCGATGCGGCCCGCTGGATCAATACGGTGCTGAAGTTGCCGGCAGGTTCCGAGGACGGCAACGCGATCACCGCCCGAGGCATCCTGTTTGCCCACGGCATGCAAACGCCGGTGCTGGGCTGGGGTGATCGGGAGATGACCAAGGACAAGCAGTCGCCGTATTACGTCGGGGCTTGGTACCCGCCGGAACAGCCGGCGGTGTTCTTCAAGTCGGTGCCGTTGAAAGAGCCGTTTCGCACGGTCTACTTTGACCCGACGATGCGCCTGCCGCTGTATCAGGCGGTGTTCCATGGCTCGGTGATCACCACCCACCATTGGCTGTTCGACAGCCTGAAACTGAGCAACGTGCGGGCCGAAAGCGAGCTGACGCAACTGCTCTACAACGTGCCGCCGCTGTATCACCTGAGTGCGGCGACGGTGAAGCAGCGCTTGCCGGTGATTCAGCGCCAGGACGCGTTCTTCCGGCCGCTGCATGAGCGGTTGGCGACTCAGGCGATGACCGATTTTCGCTGGCTGACGGAAGATAAACAGGTGCAGCAGACCACGTTTGCCGATGGAACGCGGTTGGTGGCGAATTTTGCTGAGGGGCGTATTACCGCTTTTGTACCTGGCGCCCAGGCTGTGGTGTATCAGGTGGATGAGTGGCGGCTGTGAGTCCTTCGCGAGCAAGCCCGCTCCCACAGGGAAATGCATTCCAAAATGTGGGAGCGGGCTTGCTCGCGAAGGCGTAAGCCCAAACAACAAAGACCTACAGCTTGCGCCACACACTTGCCAGCCACGGCTGTTGTTCCCGAGGCAATCCCGCTGGCCGGTAGTAATGCTCCAGCTCCACAAACCCCGCAGCCGTCAGCAATTCCTGCCACGCCTGCAAGTCGTGATACGAGCCATACCGCGGCCCATTCCAGCCCTCCTGGTTTTCACCTCGAGGGTTTGAGCTGAACAACACTCCACCGACCTTCAACGCCCCATGCAACTGCCCAAGAATGCGCGGCAGTTCCTGCTTGGGAATATGAAACAGCACCGCATTGGCGAAGATCCCGTCGAAACGGCCGGCCGGCAAATCCAGCTTCAGGAAGTCCTGTTGCAGCACTTCACAGCCGCTGTCTTCCCGGGCCATCTGTGCAAAGCGCTCCGAACCATCGAGCCCCACCGCGATGTGGCCCATGCGGGTAAACGTCTGCAAATCCCGCCCCGGCCCGCAGCCGAAGTCCAGCACGGTAAACGGTGCGTCGCCCTGGATATGCCGCAGCAACGCATCAATGTTCTGGCTCACATCGTGATCGCGGGTGCCTTCACGAAAATCCTCGGCCACTTTGTTGTAGTGGCCAAGGGTGGTGGAGGTGATCTGGTCGAGGTCGTCGGGGGCGAGTTTCATGGCAGGTTATACCGGGCGCTGAGATGGCCCGACTATACCTCACCTCTTGTTCAGAACCCTGGCCAACCGATCGCCGCCCAACTGAATCACGGCTACCAGGATCACCAGCAGCACAATCACGGTGAGCATGATCTGCGTGTCAAAGCGCTGATAGCCATAGCGATAGGCAATATCCCCCAGCCCACCGGCGCCAATTGCCCCGGCCATGGCCGAGGAGTTGATCATCGTCACCAGGGTAATCGTGAACCCGCCGACAATCCCCGGCAGCGCCTCCGGCAGCAGCACATGCCAGACGATATGCCAGCGCCGGCAACCCATGGCCTGCGCCGCCTCGATCAAGCCGTGATCGACTTCGCGCAAGCTGACTTCGGCGATCCGCGCAAAAAACGGCGTGGCCGCGATGGTCAACGGCACCACCGCCGCCCACACGCCATAGGTGGTGCCGACGATCAACCGGGTGAACGGAATCAGCGCCACCATCAAAATCAAAAACGGGATCGAGCGGAACAGGTTAACGAACGCCCCCAGCACCCGATTCAAGGCAGGCGCCTGATAGATGCCGCCCTTGTCACTGGTCACCAGGAACACCGCCAGCGGAATCCCCACCAGCAATGCAATCAACGACGACACACCGACCATCAACAGCGTGTCGATGGCGCCCTGCAATAAACGATCAAACCACATAGCCCAGCACCTCCACCTGTTGTGCCCAGCGCCCGGCGCGGCTGCGCAGTTCTTCGGCGGTCAGGGACGAGCCGCTCACCGCCAGCAGCAATTGCCCCAAGGCGTGGCCCTGGATGCGTTCCACACCGCCTTGCAGCAAGCGCACGCGCCCGCCGAGGGCGCTGAACAACGCAGCAAGATCGGGTTCGTCTTCGGCACTGCCAGTCAGTTGCAAGCGCAGCACCACGGCGGCGTCCTTTGAGGTCGGATTGGCCTGCAGGCGGCTTTGCAACTCTTCAGGCAGGCCATGTTGCAGCGGCGCCAGCAGGGTTTTACTGACCTCATGCTGCGGGTTGCCGAACACTTCCCACACCGGACCTTGCTCGACCACATGGCCGTGTTCCAGCACCACCACGCGGTCGCAGATTTCGCGAATCACGGCCATTTCGTGGGTGATCAGCACGATGGTCAAGCCCAGGCGTTTGTTGATCTCCCGCAGCAGACCGAGGATGGATTGCGTGGTCTCAGGGTCGAGCGCTGAAGTGGCTTCGTCGCACAACAGAATCTGTGGGTCATGCACCAGTGAGCGGGCGATGCCCACCCGCTGTTTCTGCCCGCCGGACAGCTGGGCCGGGTAAGCCTTGTGCTTATCCTGCAAACCGACCAATTCCAGCAGTTCACGCACCTTCTTCTCGCGCTGCTCCTTGGGCACGCCTGCGACTTTCAACGGCAGTTCGACGTTCTGCCACACGGTCTTGGCCGACATCAGGTTGAAGTGCTGGAAGATCATGCCGATGCGTCGGCGCAGGGCGACCAGGCGGTCTTCGTCGAAGTCGCCGATGTCCACCTGGTCAATCAATACCCGGCCGCTGCTCGGTTGTTCCAGGCGGTTGATGGTGCGGATCAGCGACGACTTGCCGGCGCCGCTGCGGCCGATGATGCCGAAGACTTCGCCGCGCTGGATCGCCAGGTCGATGCCTTGCAGGGCGGGCACGGATTGGCCGTCATAGGTCTTGCCCAGGTTGATAAAGCGCACGTGCGCGCGGTTCAGGTCCGGGTGCAGTTCTGTCTGCTCGGCGTCCCTGGGCGGCAGGCCCAGGTCGCGCAGTTGAGAGTGGGCGGCGGTCATTTTTTATCTTCCCAGCCGACTTGGTAGAGCTTGCCAAGGGATTTATCCAACGCGGCGCGCACCACCGGCGAGTGCTGGTAGATGTCGACGAACTTGATCACCCGCGGGTCGGTTTTGCTCTTGGGCTGGACCACGAACTGGATCACGTATTCCGGGTGGTCGAGGCCGTCGAACAGCAGCGCCGACTCGGCATCGAAGGTCTTGGACAGGCGGATATACGCCGGGTAGCCCTGCACCAGGTCGGCGTCGTCATAAGCGCGCACCAGTTGCACCGCCTCCACTTGCAGGATCTTGATCTTCTTCGGGTTGGTGACGATGTCTTCTTCAGTGGCCTTGTAGCCCACGCCCGGCTTGAGCGTGATCAAGCCGGCCTTGGCCAGCAGTTGCAGGCCGCGACCACTGTTGATCGGGTCGTTGGCAATCGCCACGCTGGCGCCCTGGGGCAGGTCGTTGATGCTCTTGTACTTCTTCGAATACAGCCCGACGTTGTTGATGATGCCCGGCGCGTACGGCACCAGGTCAAAGCCTGCAGCGGCCTTGGCGTTTTCCAAAAACGGGATGTGCTGGAAGTAGTTCACGTCGATATCGCCGGCTGCCAGGCTGACGTTGGGTGCGATCCAGTCGGTGAATTCCACCAGTTCGACTTTCAAACCCTGTTTGCCGGCCTCTTCGACGGCGGCTTCCAGGGGAATGGCGAAGGCGGCGGTGGTGCCGACTTTCAAGGGAGCGTCAGCGGCGAATACCGCCGAGCTGAACAATCCGAGGGCGAGCGCCAGTGCTTTGACTGGGTGGCTGAGCAGTGTTTTTTTCATAGTGGATTTCCAGTCATAAGGTATGAGTGCAAACAACTCGGTCAACTGTGGGAGCGGGCTTGCTCGCGAAAGCGGTGTGTCAGTGAATGCATCCGGCGACTGATACAGCGCTTTCGCGAGCAAGCCCGCTCCCACATTTTGGTTCAGTGGCGGTAGGTGGAGCCGGTGTGTTGATCAGGTAAGTGCGCCGAGTGGTGGAAGACTTTCTCCCGCAACGTCCCGGTCTCATACGCGGTCTTGTACGAGCCCCGGCGCTGCAGCTCCGGCACCACCAGTTCGATGAAGTCGACGTAGCTTTCCGGGGTGACGATGCGCGTCAGGTTGAAGCCATCCAGGCCGGTTTCGCTGATCCATGATTCAAGTTCATCCGCCACCTGTGCCGGCGAACCCACCAGGGTGATGTAGCGCCCGCCCAGGGCGTGCTGCTCAAGCAACTTGCGCCGGGTCCAGTCATTGTTCTGCAGGTTCTTGGTCGCGGACTGGATGGCGTTGCTCTTCACGTACTGGATCGGTTCGTCGATTTCGTACTGTGAAAAATCGATCGCCGTGGATGCCGAGAAATGCGCCACGCCGGCTTCCGCACTGGCGTAGCTCAGGTACTCGGCGTGCTTGGCCCACGCAGCTTCTTCGGTGGCGCCGACAATCACGTTCAGGCCCATGAACACCTTGATATCGTCCGGGTTGCGCCCGGCTTCCACGGCGCTGGCGCGCACCTTGTCCACCTGGATCTTGGTCGAGGCCTTGTTCTGCCCGCTGATGAACACGCACTCGGCGTGGCGCCCGGCAAACAGCAGTCCACGGTCGGAGCTGCCCGCCTGGAACAGCACCGGCGTGCGTTGCGGCGACGGCTCGCACAGGTGATAACCCTCCACCTGATAGAACTCGCCCTTGTGCTCGACCTTGTGCACCTTCTCCGGCTGGGCATACACCCGCGCCTGCGGATCGTTGATCACCGCGTCGTTTTCCCAGCTGCCTTCCCAGAGTTTGTAGAGCACCTCCAGGTATTCGTCGGCCTGGTCGTAGCGCCGGTCGTGCTCGACCTGCTCGGTGAGGCCCATGGCCTTGGCGGCGCTGTCGAGGTAGCCGGTGACGATGTTCCAGCCCACCCGGCCACGGCTCAGGTGGTCGAGGGTCGACATGCGCCGGGCGAACAGATACGGCGGTTCGTAGGTGAGGTTGGCGGTCAGGCCGAAGCCAAGGTTTTTGGTCACCGCCGCCATGGCCGAGACCAGCAGCAACGGGTCGTTGACCGGCAGCTGGATCGCCTCCTTGAGCGGCACGTCCACCGAGTTCTGGTAGACGTCATACACGCCGACGATGTCGGCGATGAACAGCCCGTCGAACAGTCCGCGTTCCAGCAACTGCGCCAGTTCGGTCCAGTACTCGATGGTTTTGTACTGGGTCGAGTTGTCCCGTGGATGGGTCCACAGGCCGTGGTTGATGTGCCCGATGCAGTTCATGTTGAAGGCATTGAGCAGGATCTTTTTCTTCGTCATCAGATAGTCCCCCGCAGTGGCGGGTTTTCATCGTTGAGGTAGTAATTGCCCACGGCGTGGTACTTCCAGCGCACCGGGTCGTGCAGGGTGTGCACCCGGGCGTTGCGCCAGTGGCGGTCCAGGCCGTGTTCGGCGAGGGTCGCCTGGCTGCCGGCGAGTTCGAACAGGGTGCTGCCGGCCGCCAGGGAAATCTCGGTGCTGAGGGCGCGCACTTCGGCGACCGCGATGGATGCGGCCGCGACGGTGTCGGCATTGCTGTCGGCCTGGGCGCGGTCGAGGAATTCGCCTGAGCGTTCCAGCAGGGCTTCGGTGGCGTGCAGGCGGATGCTCAAGTGGCCGAAGCTTTTCAGGGTCAGCGGATCTTCGGTGGCCTTGTCGCTGGTGGCGTCGATCCACGGCCGGGTCTTGGTGCGCACGAAGTGCAGGGCATCTTCATAGGCTGCGCGGGCAATGCCGGTGTCGATGGCGGCGTGAAGGATCTGCGCCAGCGGGCCGACAGTGGTCGGGCGCTCGAAGGCACTCTGGAACGGGATCACGTCCTGGGCCGCGACCCACACGTTATCGAACACCACCGAACCGCTGCCAGTGGTGCGCTGGCCGAAGCCGCTCCAGTCGTCGATCACACTCAGGCCCTCGCTGTCACGGGTGACAAAGGCCAGTTGCTGCACACCGTTTTCGTCCACCACGGACGTGGGAATACGTTGGGCGTAGATCGCGCCGGTCGAGTAGAACTTGCGGCCGGTGATACGGAAACCGTCACCGTCGCGGGTGATCTTGGTGATGCGGTCGTGGGCGGTCTTGGTGCCCAGTTCTGCCAGCGCATTGCCGAAGCGCTGGCCGGCGAGCACTTCGGCGTACAGGCGTTTTTGCTGCGCCGGGCTGCCGTTCACCCGCAGCACTTCGAGGGCATAAAAATGGTTTTGCGGGATCTGCCCCAGGGACGCATCCGCCTGGGCAATCAGTGCCGTGACCTTGGCCAGGGTGACGTTGGAAACGCCGGCACCGCCGAACTCCTTGGGTACGCTGATGCCCCACAGGCCGGAGCGGGAAAACACGTCCAGCTCAGGCAAGGGTAGGCGGCGTTCACGGTCACGCAAGGCGCTGTCGCGGCGGAAGTCTTCGGCCAGGTCGCTGGCGACAATGAGGGCTTGTTCATCGCTGGTAATAACCGCGACGTGATGAGAAAGGGTCATGCGTATTCTCCAGAGGTCTGGTCGGTTAAATCCAGGAATGTCGGGCAGGCAAAGTGCCGTTGAGGTGGTAAGCGCCCACCGCGTGGTACTTCCAGCGCACCGGGTCGTGCAGGGTGTGCACCCGGGCGTTGCGCCAGTGGCGGTCGAGGTTGAATTCGGCGAGGGTCGCGCGGCTGCCGGCCAGCTCGAACAGCTTTTCGCTGGCGAGCAGGGAAATCTCGGTGGTCAGCACCTTGGCTTCGGCTACGGCAATCGAGGCGCGTGCGGCGGACTGCGCGGTGATCGGCGCGGCGCTGACTTGGTCCAGTACCTGGCCGGCCTTGCGCAGCAGGGCTTCAGCGGCGTGCAGTTCGATCTTCAGCTTGCCGATATCGGCGATCACATACAGGTCATCGCTGGCCCGTTCGACCTTGGCGTCGATCCATGGCCGCGAGCGTTCGCGTACAAAGCTGATGGTGTCGTCGATCGCGCCACGGGCGATGCCGGCGTCGATGGCCGCCTGGATCAATTGCGAGACTGCACCCTGGATGCCCGGTGTTTCGCCGAGTCGCCAGGTTTCCACCACCAGTTCGGCGTCCACCGCTACTTGATCCAGCAGCACTGTGCCGCTGGCGGTGGTGCGTTGGCCAAAGCCTGACCAGTCATCGACGATACGCAGGCCTTCGGTGCCACGGCGCACGAACGCCATGACGACTTTGCCGTCATCGTTCAAGGCCTTGACCGCCACCCAATGGGCGAACAGCGCGCCAGTGGAGTAGAACTTCTGGCCACTGACGACGTAGCCGTCACCTTCGGCGGTGATGCGTGACTTGAGGTCCAGGGTGTTTTTGGTACCGCGTTCCGGGCCGCCGTTGCCGATGCGCCAGCCGTCCAGCACGCTCTGGAACAGCTGCTTTTTCTGGCGCTCGCTGGCCGCACCTTGCAGCACGTGCAGGATGCCGAAATGGTTCTGCGGGATTTGCCCCAGCGCCGGGTCGGCCGCGCTGATGATCNNCGATTTCAGCCCAGGGCAGTTTGCGTTGCTGATCGCGCCTGGCCGCTTGCAGGCGCGCGGCCTGTGCCAGCTCGTGGGCGGCGCTCAGGGCCTCGGCGTCGTTGCGCAGCACTTTGGCGGGCAACAACAGCGGGGCAACGTCCAGATCACTCTGGGGGGGTGTTTGTGCCAAGTTAGACATCAGCGCCGCTCCTTGGCTGCACGCAATGCCCTGGCGTTACGCACCGGGGTAATTTTGACCATACCTACCTCACATCCGTTGAAAAGATAAAAAAATCAGGAATGTCCGGTGGTCCGGTGCATATACCCTAAGCGTGTTAAATTTTTTAATAAACTAACTTTTAGGAATATGCATAGAAGGTCTGTCACCCCGGTTAACAGGGCGAGCCGGGGCGACGGGGTTGGTAGGCCAGCGGGGC
>NZ_JACAOM010000045.1:0-9296 GCF_013386245.1 Pseudomonas sp. 21615526
GTCGTCCGGTGTTTTCCGTCCTGCAATCTCCATCCCTCACCGAATTGGCGGTGGTTGATACCGAATGTACCAAGGCCGGCCTGCCGCGCCCGGTGCTGCCGGTGTCGGTCGGCCCGCTGATGGAGCCGGCGGCCTTCTTCCACCTGACGCCCGACCCCGACTGGCTGGGGCGCCAGGACAAGCGTGGCGCCCCACCCACCCTGACCCGCCTTGTGGATGTGCTCACCGAACACGCCGAAGAGAATGCACAGATCATTCCAGTCAGCGTGTTCTGGGGCCAGTCGCCCGACAGCGAGTCCAGCCCCTGGAAACTGCTGTTCGCCGACAGCTGGGCCGTCACCGGCCGCCTGCGCCGGCTGCTGAGCATCCTGATCCTGGGCCGCAAGACCCGGGTGCAATTCTCCGCGCCCATCAACCTGCGTGAGTTGATCGAGCACAATAAAGGCCACGAACGCACCGTGCGCATGGCCCAGCGCATCCTGCGGGTGCACTTTCGCAACCTGAAAACCGCAGTGATCGGCCCCGACCTGTCCCACCGGCGCAACCTGGTGAAGGGCCTGGTGAACATGCCACTGGTACGCCAGGCGATCCTCGACGAGGCCGAACGCGAGAAAATCACCCCCGAGAAAGCCAAGGCCCAGGCCCTGCGCTATGGCAACGAGATCGCCTCGGACTACACCTACACCGCCATCCGTTTCCTCGAAGTGGTGCTGAGCTGGTTCTGGAACAAGATCTACGACGGCATCAAGGTCAACAACATCGAAGGTGTGCAAAAGGTCGCCCAGGGCTACGAGGTGATCTATGTACCGTGCCATCGCAGCCATATCGACTACCTGCTGCTCTCCTATCTCCTGTTCAAGAATGGCTTGACCCCGCCGCACATCGCCGCCGGGATCAACCTGAACATGCCGGTGATCGGCAGCCTGTTGCGCCGTGGCGGGGCGTTTTTCATGCGCCGTACTTTCAAGGGCAACCCGCTGTACACCTCGGTGTTCAACGAATACCTGCACACCTTGTTCACCAAGGGTTTCCCGGTGGAATACTTCGTCGAAGGCGGACGCTCGCGCACCGGGCGCATGCTGCAACCGAAGACCGGGATGCTGGCGATCACCCTGCGCAGCTTCCTGCGTTCCTCGCGCATGCCCATCGTGTTCGTGCCGGTGTACATCGGCTATGAGCGGGTGCTGGAAGGCCGCACTTACCTGGGCGAACTGCGCGGTGCGAGCAAGAAGAAAGAGTCGATTTTCGATATTTTCAAAGTGGTCGGCGCCCTCAAGCAGCGCTTTGGCCAGGTCGCCGTGAACTTCGGCGAACCGATCAAGCTGGCTGAATTCCTCGACAGCGAGCAGCCCGACTGGCGCTCCCAGGAGCTGGGCCCGAACTACAAGCCGGCGTGGCTCAACGAAACCACCAACCGCCTCGGCGAACGGGTGGCGCAACACTTGAACGAAGCGGCGGCGATCAATCCGGTGAACCTGGTGGCCCTCGCGCTGCTGTCCACCACCCGCCTGGCCCTGGACGAACAGGCGATGGCGCGCCAGCTGGATCTGTACCTGGCACTGCTGCGCAAGGTGCCCTACTCGCCCCACACCACCCTGCCGGAAGGCGACGGCCTGGCGCTGATCAAGCACGTCAAGGACATGCACCTGCTGTCGGAACAGAGCGATGCACTGGGCAAGATCCTCTACCTGGACGAGCAGAACGCCGTCCTGATGACCTACTACCGCAACAACGTGCTACACATCTTCGCCCTGCCGGCGCTGCTGGCAAGTTTCTTCCAGAGCAGCTCGCGGATGAGCCGCGAACAGATCCTGCGCTATACCCGTGCGCTCTACCCGTACCTGCAATCGGAGCTGTTTATCCGCTGGTCCCTGGACGAGCTGGACGCGGTGGTCGACCAGTGGCTCGAAGCCTTCGTCGAACAAGGCCTGCTGCGTTTTGAAAACGACGTGTACCTGCGCCCGGCGCCGAGCTCACGGCAGTTTGTGCTGTTGACCCTGCTGTCCAAGAGCATCGCCCAGACCCTGCAACGCTTCTACATGGCGATCTCGCTGCTGCTCAACAGCGGCCAGAACAGCATCAGCGCCGAAGAGCTGGAAGACCTGTGCACGGTCATGGCCCAGCGCCTGTCGATCCTGCACGGCCTGAATGCCCCGGAGTTCTTCGACAAGAGCCTTTTCCGACATTTTATCCAGACCCTGCTGGAGCAAGATGTGCTGCGTCGCGACGAGGCCGGCAAACTGAGCTATCACCCGCTGCTGGGTGAGCTGGCCGAAGGTGCAGCCAAACGCGTATTGCCCGCGGAGATTCGCCTGTCGATTCGCCAGGTCGCACTGCATCGCAGCGAAGAGGCGCCAGACCAGCCTGTGGTACCCGAAGAAACACACTAGAGTGACCGAGGCGCCAGGGTGTTTCTGGCGCCGTTGACAAGGAGCTGCACCATGAAAAAAATCATCCTCCTGGGCCTGACCGCCCTGCTGGGAGCCTGCCAGACCATGAGCCCCGCGCCCAAAGCCAGCCTCGATGGCGAAGTGTTCTACCTGCAACGCATCGCCCTGCCGCCCGCCGCCACCTTGAGTGTGACCCTGCAGGATGTGTCCTTGATGGATGCCCCGGCCGTGACCCTGGCCGAGCAGAAAGGCCCGGTGAAAGGCCAGGTGCCGCTGCCCTTTCATCTGAGCTACGACCCGACCCAGGTCAAGCCTGGCCACAGTTACTCGGTGAGCGCTCGCATCGAACTGGAGGGCAAGCTACTGTTTATCACCACCGAACGGCACTCCGTGCAGTTGAACGGCCAGGACCCACAACCGCTGCGCCTGCGCGTGGATGCGGTTGCACACTGATTAAAATATCGAACATAAGGAAGCGCCCATGCTCCGTAACTCCCTTCGCCTCACTGCCCTGTGCGCCGGCTTGCTGCTCGGTGCCAACGCCATGGCCTTGTCCCTCGGCAGCCTGTCCCAGGGCGACGCCACCGGCGGCCTCAAGGATGCACTGACCCAAGGCGCACAGATTGCCGTGAAACAACTGGGTGTGCCCGGTGGTTTCAGCAACAACCCCGAAGTGAAGATCGGCCTGCCGGGCAAGTTGGGCAAAGTCGCTGACAAGTTGAAAATGTTCGGCATGGGTGACCAGGTCACGCAACTTGAAACCAGCATGAACAAGGCGGCCGAGTCTGCTGTCACCCAGGCCCAGCCGATCCTGGTAAACGCGGTGAAAAACATGAGCGTGACCGATGCCAAGGGCATCCTCACCGGCGGCCAGGACTCGGCCACCCAGTACCTGAACAAAAGCAGCCGTGACGAGATCCGGGCCAAGTTCCTGCCGATCGTCAAGGCCGCTACCGACAAGGTCGGCGTGGCCCAGCAGTACAACGCGCTCGCCGGCAAGGCCGCCACCTTTGGCGCCATTGATGCCAAGAGCGCCAATGTCGAAAGCTACGTGACCGAACAGGCGCTGGACGGGCTGTTCAAGATGATCGCCCAGCAGGAAGAAACCATTCGCAAGAACCCGGCGGCGGCTGCCACCAGCTTGGCCAAGAAGGTGTTCGGCGCGCTGTAGACCATACCCGGCAACTAAAAACGCCCTGAACTATTCAGGGCGTTTTTTTTAATAGCGGCACTTACAAGGCAAATCACTACCCACGGCATTGCTGTTGCTGCTGTTGGTGGTGTTGTTTTCGGTTTTGATATTAATGTTGATCTCGGGCTGGCCATTGCCATTGGACCGACCGAAATTCGGCCCTATTCCAAATACAGCCCCCAACAGGTGCAGTGGTGAAACCAGTATTGGAAAAATCATACGCACTCCTCGATATTTAGGATCAAAAGCCCCCTCTGAGTGGCAAGGCAGCCCGAGTGGTTCCCGGGCTGCCTCGAGTCAGCGGCTATCGATGGATCGGAAAGAGTGCCGATGACCTCTGGTAGGGTTGGTGGGCCTCATGCACCGGCGCCTGGTGATACGGCTTGGGCCGCGCAGGCAGGACAGGCCCCGTTGGTCGGGAGTGATGGCCGTGATTGAAACCGGGCCGTCCATGGCCGGGCTTGTGCGGTCGCGCCGTATCAGCTTCTTTATTGGAACCAGGCAACAGATTGCCCAGCAGTGACCCCAGGAAAGCACCTTTGAAAGCTGCCAGGGCAGACAAAATAAACATATGACACTCCATGAACTCATTGTTGTTCATCGGGACCGCAGGCTTGCGGCCTCGACAACGACGTCTGTCAATCAGACAATTCTGAGTGGAGCACCACGGGCAAACGTTCCGTCGCCCAGGGTCGCAGTTTGCGTCTATGTGTGAATGACCAGAGGCATTTCCTTACAGGACACCCCTGCCACTCGCAGCCTTACACCGCCTCCTTGCGGACCCGAAACCACGCCGCATACAGCGCGGGCAGGAACAACAGGGTCAATGCCGTCGCAACAATCAAGCCGCCCATGATCGCCACGGCCATCGGCCCGAAGAACACGCTGCGGGACAGCGGGATCATCGCCAGTACGGCCGCCAGCGCCGTCAGCACAATCGGCCGGAAGCGCCGCACGGTCGCCTCGATAATCGCCTGCCAGGGAGCCAGGCCGGCCTTGATGTCCTGCTCGATCTGGTCCACCAGGATCACCGAGTTACGCATGATCATCCCCGACAGCGCGATGGTCCCCAGCATCGCCACGAACCCAAAGGGCTGGCGGAACACCAGCAGGAACAGTGTCACCCCGATCAGGCCCAAGGGCGCCGTGAGAAACACCATCGCGGTGCGGGAGAAGCTGCGCAATTGCAGCATCAGCAAGGTCAGCACCACCACGATAAACAGCGGCACACCGGCCTTGACCGAGTTCTGCCCACGGGCGGAATCCTCGACCGTGCCGCCAACTTCCAGCAGGTAGCCGTCCGGCAGTTCAGCGCGCACGCCTTCGAGGGTCGGCAGGATCTGCTGCACCAGGGTGGCCGGTTGTTCCTTGCCGTAGATATCGGCGCGAACGGTCACGGTCGGCAGGCGATTACGGTGCCAGATGATGCCTTCCTCAAAGCCGTATTCCAGGGTCGCGATCTGCGACAGCGCCACGCTCTTGCCGTTGTCGGTCGGCACCGCCAGGCTTGGCAGCAGCGACAGCTCGGTGCGCTCATGCACCGTGCCGCGCAGCAGGATTTCGATCAACTCGTTGTCTTCACGGTACTGGCTGACGCTGGAGCCCGTGAGGGAACTCTGGAGGAATTTCGACAGGTTGGCGGTGCTCACGCCGAGGGCACGGGCGCGGTCCTGGTCAACGTTGAGGTAGACGATCTTGCTCGGTTCTTCCCAGTCCAGGTGCACGTTGACCACGTGGGTATTTTCGCGAACCTTGGCCGCCACTTTCCGCGCCAGGGCCCGGACTTCTTCGATGTGCTCGCCCGTTACCCGGAACTGCACGGGGTAGCCAACCGGCGGGCCGTTTTCAAGCCGCGTAACCCGCGAACGCAGGTCCGGGAATTGTTCGTTGAGGGTTTCGATCAGCCAGGTGCGCAAGCTTTCGCGCTCCTCGATGGTCTTGGCCAACACCACAAACTGGGCAAAGCTGGCGGCCGGCAGTTGCTGGTCCAGCGGCAGGTAGAAACGTGGCGAACCGGTACCGACATAGGCCACATAATTTTCAATACCTGCATGTTCCTTGAGCAAGGCTTCAAGGCGTTTGACCTGGTCAGCCGTATTGCTCAGGGAGGCGCCTTCAGCCAGTTTCAGGTCGACCATCAGTTCCAGTCGCCCGGAAGCCGGGAAGAACTGCTGGGGCACAAAGCGGAACAGCGCCACCGAGCCGATAAACAGCAGCAAGGTCAGGACGATCACCGTCTTGCGCCGACGCACGCACCATTCCACCAGGCGTCTTACGCGCTGATAGAAGGGTGTGCCGTAGGGATCCGGCCCGTCGGTGCCATGCTTGGCCGCATGAATCTTCGCCAGGTCCGGCAGGAGTTTTTCCCCCAGGTACGGCACGAACATCACGGCGGCGACCCACGAGGCCAGCAGCGCAATGGTCACCACCTGGAAGATCGAGCGGGTGTATTCACCGGTGCTCGATTGCGCCGTGGCAATCGGCAGGAAACCCGCGGCCGTGATCAGGGTGCCGGTGAGCATCGGGAAGGCTGTGCTGGTCCAGGCGAAACTGGCGGCCTTGAGCCGGTCGTACCCTTGCTCCATTTTGATCGCCATCATTTCCACGGCGATGATCGCATCGTCCACCAGCAAGCCCAGCGCCAGCACCAGCGCGCCGAGGGAGATTTTGTGCAGGCCGATGCCGAGGTAATACATGGTGGCAAACGTCATGGCCAACACCAGCGGAATCGCCAGGGCGACCACCATGCCGGTGCGCACGCCCAGAGAGAAAAAGCTCACCAGCAACACAATCGCCAGGGCCTCGGCGAGCACCTGGACGAATTCGCCGACACTGGTTTTTACCGCTGCCGGCTGGTCCGACACCTTGCGCAGTTCCATACCGGCAGGAAGGTTCTTCTGCAGGCGTGAGAATTCGCCTTCCAGGGCCTTGCCCAGCACCAGGATGTCGCCACCATCACGCATGGCCACGGCCAGCCCGATGGCGTCGGCGCCCATGTAGCGCATGCGCGGTGCCGGTGGATCGTTGAAGCCACGATGAATCTCGGCCACGTCACCGATACGGAACGTACGATCACCGACGCGGATCGGGAAGTCGCGAATCTCCTTAACGGTCTTGAAGTTGCCGGACACCCTTAACTGCACGCGCTCGCTCGGGGTTTCAAAGAAGCCGGCGGTGGACACCGCGTTCTGTTCCTGCAACGCCTGCTGCACGGCCGCCAGCGGCAGGCCGAGGGTGGCGAGCTTGAGGTTGGACAGCTCGATCCAGATCTTCTCGTCCTGCAAGCCCAGCAGTTCGACCTTGCCGACATCCGGCACCCGTTGCAGCTGAATCTGGATGCGGTCGGCGTAATCCTTGAGCACGGCGTAGTCAAAGCCATCGCCGGTCAGGGCGTAGATATTGCCGAAGGTCGTACCGAATTCATCGTTGAAAAACGGGCCCTGGATATCCGGTGGCAGGGTCTGGCGAATATCGCTGATTTTCTTGCGCACCTGGTACCAGAGGTCCGGGATCTCTGCGGAGTGCATCGAGTCCCGGGCCATGAAGGTGACCTGGGATTCACCGGGCCGCGAGAAGGAGACGATGCGCTCGTAGTCGCCGGTCTCCATCAATTTCTTTTCAATACGCTCGGTGACCTGGCGCGACACTTCCTGGGCCGTGGCGCCTGGCCAGTTGGTCTTGATCACCATGGCCTTGAAGGTAAACGGCGGGTCTTCGCTTTGTCCCAACTTGGTGTAGGACAAGGTGCCGACCACTGCCAGCAGGATCATCAGGAACAGTACGATCTGGCGATTACGCAACGCCCATTCGGAAAGATTGAAACCCATCGGGGACTACTCCTTGGCCGCCAGACTTACCACTCGATTGGCGCGATCCACCGGGCGCACTTGCTGGCCCTCATGGAGTACATGCACACCGGCGGCGATCACCCAATCAGTGGGGTTCAAGCCTTCCAGCACCGGCACGGTTTTCTCGCCAAAGGCGCCGATCCGCACCGGTGTGCGCTTGAGGGTATTGTCGGGCTGCACCACCCAGACGTAGGACGCGCCGTTCTCCGCGCTCAGGGCAGACAGCGGCACCGCCAGGGGAATCACCCCGTCAGCCTGGATGAAGACGCGAGCGCTCTGCCCCAGTTCCGCAGGCACTTTGCCGCCGGTAAACGCGACGCGGGCGGCGAAGGTTCGCGACTTTGGATCGGCAGCCGGCGACAGTTCGCGGATGCGGCCGTTGAAGCGCTGGTCGGGCTGGCTCCACAGTTCCACGGACACCGGCTGGCCAATCTTGAAACGCCCGAAGCTTTGCTCCGGCAGGCTGATCAACACCTCCCGCTCGCCATCGGTGGCCAGGGTGAATACGGTCTGGCCGGCCGACACCACCTGGCCGACTTCCACTGCACGCTTGGCGACCACGCCATCCTGGGGTGCGCGCAACACGGCGTAACCGGCCTGGTTATTGGCCACGTCGAATTCGGCCTTGATCTGCTTGAGGCGTGCTTCACCGGAGCGGTAGAGGTTTTCGGAATTGTCGTACTGGGAGCGGCTGACCATCTGACGGTCCATCAGGGTCTTGTAGCGGTCACGCTCGGCACGTACCAGGCTCAGGTTGGCGTCGGCAGCGGCGACCTGGGCGCGGGTGGCTTCCAGTTGCAGGCGTACGTCCTGAGGGTCGAGTTCGGCCAGGGGCTGGTTGGCCTTGACGCGCTCGCCCTCCTCCACCAGTCGTCGGCTGACTTTGCCGCCAATGCGAAAGGCCAGGTCGGGTTCATAGCGTGCACGCACCTCGCCCGGGTAGCTGTCGGAAGCCTGCGCCGAAGGCTCTGGCTGAACCACCATGGCCGGGCGGACGGTGGTTTGCGCCGCTTCTTCATGGCCACAGGCAGCCAACAGGAATAACAAGCTGGCAGGCAACGCGAGTGGCAGGAGATAGCTGCGCATGCTGAAGGACCTTTCGCTAATGGTGCTAGGAATAATTATACTGGCCAGTATGTTATTAATACCAAACTCACCAGTCCAGTAATAAAGTGAAAATGTCCGACAATCCTGTGAACACCAATAGCCCCGGGCGTCCCAAGGACATGGCAAAACGCCAGGCGATTCTTGATGCGGCGAAGATCCTGTTTTTGAGTAATGGGTATGCCAGTACCAGCATGGATGCCGTGGCAGTGGAGGCCGGGGTGTCGAAGCTGACGGTGTACAGCCATTTCACCGACAAGGAGACGCTGTTCTCGGCGGCGGTGGTTGCCAAGTGCGAAGAGCAGTTACCGGTGATGTATTTCGAGCTGCCCGAGGGTGTGCCGGTGGAGAAGGTGCTGCTCAATATCGCCCGCGGGTTTCATGTGCTGATCAATAGCGAGGAGTCGGTGAACCTGCATCGGTTGATGATGACTTCCGGGAGTCAGGATCCGAAGTTGTCGCAGATCTTTTTCGAGGCCGGGCCGATGCGTATGTTGCAGGGGATGGAGCGGCTGCTCGGTAAGATCGACCAGAGTGGCGCATTGCGTATTGCCAAGCCGTTCACCGCGGCGGAGCATTTTTTTTGCTTGCTCAAGGGGACGGCGAATTTTTGTTTGTTGTATGGGTGTGGGGGGCAACTGAGCGCTGAGGCGGCCGAGGAGCATGTGCAGGAAGTGGTTGGTTTGTTCATGCGGGCTTATCGGGCTTTTTGAACTGAGTACATATCCGTTTTTTGGGTCAGGGCCGCTTATGGTTCCGCTC
>NZ_JACAOM010000046.1:0-8338 GCF_013386245.1 Pseudomonas sp. 21615526
ACCCCAAACCCCTATTAAGTACTATTAATCCGCATTAATAGGATCAATCAAACACCATGCTAAGCCGCCCGCTGCGCCGCAAACGCCAGAAGCTCTCCGACGTGATCGTCGAGTCGGTCAAACGCTCCATCGTCACCGATGCCCTGAAGCCCGGCGACCGCTTGCCCACCGAACGCGAACTGATGGAAAGCTTCCAGTGCTCCAAAGGCTCCGCCCGCGAAGCCCTCAAGGCGCTGGAAGTCGAAGGCCTGGTCAACACCCGCACCGGCCCCAGCGGCGGCGCCTATCTCAACCAGGCCGGCACCGAACCCGCCAGCCGCGCCCTGCGCAACTACCTGCACTTCCAGCACCTGGACGGCGAGCAGGTCTACCAGCTGCGCAAAGTCATCGAAGTCGAACTCGCCGTCTCGGTCCTGGGCCGCCTGAGCGAAGACGACTACCGCGCCCTCCAGGACAACGTCGATTTTTGCAGCGCCCCCGAAGACAGCGAAGCCGGCCAACGCGAACAACGCATCGCCGAACTGGAATTCCACAACCTGCTGGCCAAGGCCTGCCCCAACCCGCTGCTGAGCTTCATGGCGCAATTCCTCAACGACCTGCTGCGTGACCTGGTCGTGCTGAAAAAAGCCTACAAACCCAAGCGCAAGCAATTCGACGCCGCCAACCTCGACTACCACAAACAACTGCTGATCGCCTTCCGGGCCGAAGACGAAGCCACCGTACGCAGCCTGATGCACGAACACATGTGCGACGCCGAACACCACATGACCGCCCTTGAAGGTGAAGTCAGCCCGCACTTTCTACTGGAGTTCGACCACAACCACTAAGCCGCACCCTCCACCAATAAAAGGCCTGCCCACAGGCCGTGCTCCACCGTATCGCCATTGCCACTCCTGCCAATAACTAATCCAGGGAGTCACCCCATGCAGCGTCGTACGTTGTTGAAAGCCAGTCTCACCGCAGCCGCCGCCCTCAGCCTCCCGCTGAGCGTGCGTTCTGCATTCGCCGCCGAGCCTTTTACCTTTTACGGCCTCAAGTCCATGTCTGGCGCCTTTGCCAGTTATGGCAAATTTGCCGACATGGGTTCACGCCTCGCGGTGGAACAGCATCCCGAGTTACTCGGCCGCCCGCTGGTCTACAAAGTGATCGACACCGAAGGCAACGCCGGCAAGGCCGTGCGTAAAGTCCAGGAAGCGATCCAGCAGGACGGCGCACGCTTTTTCCAGGGCTGTACCCTGTCGTCTTCGGCACTCGCGGTGGCCAAGGAAGTGAGCAAGGCCGGTGGCGTGTTCATGACCCCGGTGGGCGCCGATGAAGTCACCGGCAAGGACTGCAACAGCGCCACGTTCCGCTGGTCGGTGCCGACCTACGGCGCGATCCGCGAGACCCTCGTGCCGCTAATCAAGCTGCTGCCCGACGCCAAGCGCTGGTACACCATCACCCCGCAATACGTGTTCGGCGAAGCCCTGCTCGAAGGCGCCAAATCGGTGCTGGCCGAGCATGGCCTGGAACACGCCGGCAACAGCTACCACTCGCTGCAGGAGCAGGAGTTCTCCGGCTACCTGACCAATGCCATCGCCGCCAAACCCGACGTGCTGGTGCTGCTGAACTTCGGCAGCCAGTCGTCCAACACCCTGCGTCAGGCGGTGAACTTCGGTATCAAGGAGCGCATGAAAGTGTTGCTGGTGTGGTCCGCCGGCCTCGACCAGTTCCAGGAGCTGGGCAGTGACGTACTGGAAGGTGTGTACCTCGGCGCTCAGTACTGGCATCAGGTCGACACCCCGCTCAACCGTGACCTGGTGAAACTCACCAAGGCCAAATACGGCATCAACCCCACTTACCCGCTGGCCGCCGACTACATCAGCACCAAGGTCATGCTCGAAACCATCATCTCCACCGGCAGTTTCGACGGGCCGACCGTGGCCAAGGCCATGCAGGGCCTGAGCTACGAAGGCCCCACCGGCAAGGAGTCGATCCGCGCCGGCGACCATCAGGTGATCAAGGACTACTACCTGCTGGTGGGCAAGGCCGCAGGCGACATGGCCGACAAGGACGATCTGGCCAAGGTGCTCAGCTCCGGCCAGTCGTTCCCGCCGGTGGAAGCCACGGGCTGCGTGCTCGGCTGATCCGCTGAAATCTACTGGTGACACAGCGCAGGGCCGCTCATGCGGCCACCTGCCGAGGGTTCCTGCATGCTTAATCTTTACCTGTTCCAGATTCTCAACGGCCTGGGCCTTGGGATGATCTACTTCCTGATCGCGGTCGGCTTGACGATCATTTTCGGCCTGCTGAACTTCGTCAACTTCGCCCACGGTGCGTTCTTTTTGCTGGGCGCCTACATCTGTTACACCGCCGTCAGCCTCACCGGCAGCTTCTGGCTGGCACTGCTGATCGCGCCGCTGGTGGTGGCCGCGCTGGCCTGGGTGATCGAGCGATTATTGATCCAGCGGATTTATCACTTGCCGCACATGTTCCAGATTCTGGTGACCCTGGGGATCGCCCTGATCATCCAGGAAGCCAGCGTGATGATCTGGGGCCCGGTGGGCAAGAGCGTCGCCGTACCGGAATTGCTGCGCGGGGTGCTGGTGGTGGGCGATTTTGTCTACCCCTACTACCGCCTGTTCCTGATCGTGTTCTCCGGTCTCGTCGGCCTGGGCCTGTGGCTGTTGCTGGAACGCACGCGCTTCGGCGCCCTGGTGCGGGCGGGCAGTGAAAGCACGGAAACCGTGTCCCTGCTGGGCACCAACATTTTCCGCCTGTTCTCCATGACCTTCGCCCTCGGCGTGGCCCTCGCCGGTGTGGCCGGTGTGCTGTTCGCCCCGCTGCGCGGCGCCCAGCCCTTTGTCGGCCCGGAAATCCTCGGCGTGGCGTTCGTGGTGGTGGTGATCGGCGGCATGGGTTCCTTCAGCGGTGCACTGGTGGGCGGCCTGCTGGTCGGCGTGGTGCAAAGCCTGATGACCACACTCTGGCCCCAGGGCGCGAGCCTGATGATCTACGGCGCAATGGCCGTGGTGATCCTGGTGCGTCCTTACGGCCTGTTCGGGAGAGCCTGACATGAGCGAAAAAAACCCCCTGCCATTCGCCAAGACCCAGTCGCGCTACATGCTGCTGTTGGTGCTCGTGGTGTTGATCGGCCTGCCGTTGATTCTGCCCTCGGCGACCCTGGCCACCGAGATTCTGATATTTGCCATGGCCGCCCTCGCCTGCAACCTGCTGCTGGGTTACACCGGGCTGCTGTCGTTCGGCCAAGGCATCTTCTTCGGGGCCGGCGCCTACTGCGCGGCGCTGTTGATGATTCACCTGCAACTGGGGCTGTTCAGTGCACTGCTGGGTGCCGCCGTCGCCGGTGGTTTCCTGGCTTTCCTGGTGGGCGCCCTGGCGATCCGTCGCACCGGCATTTACTTCGTGATGCTGACCCTGGCCTTCAGCCAGATGGCCTACTTCGTCGCCTACACCCTGAGCGACTGGACCGGCGGTGACAACGGCCTGCTCAGCGTGCCGCGCCCGGAAATCCGCATCGGTGACACCGTGCTGCTGTCGCTGACCGACGCCCGCGCGTTCTACGGGTTTGTCGCGGTGCTGTTCCTGTTGATCTTCATCGGCGCCCGCCGGGTGATCGCCTCGCCGTTCGGCAGCACGCTGATGGCGATTCGCGAAAACGAAACCCGCGCTTCGGCCATCGGCTATGACACCCGCCACTTCAAGATCCTGGTGTTCGTGTTGTCCGGCGCCGTCACCGGGATTGCCGGGGCGCTGTACGCGATGCTGCTGCACTTTGTGCCGCTGTCGAACATCGACCTGGCGATGTCCGAAAACATCCTGATCATGACCATCGTCGGCGGCACCGGCTCGCTGTTCGGCTCGTTGCTGGGCGCCGGTTCCATCGTGCTGCTGGGGGACTTCCTCTCCGACCTGTGGCCGCGCTGGCTGATGCTGCTGGGGGTGATCCTGATCCTGGTGGTGATCTTCATGCGCGGCGGTTTGTGGGGCGGTCTGTCGACCCTGTTCGACCGTGTGCGCGGCAGCCGCAAGGCCGACGTTGTGACCAAGGAGAAGCTGTCATGAGCATCCTGCTGGAAACCAAGAACCTGGAACTGGCCTACGGTGCATTCCACGCGGTGAACGGCGTCAACCTCAAGGTCGAAGCCGGCACCATCCACACCATCATCGGCCCGAACGGCGCGGGCAAGACCAGCCTGTTCCACTGCCTGACCGGCGAACGCCAGGCCACCGCCGGAGCAATTCATTTCGACGGCAAGAACCTGATGCGCAAACCGGCCCACGGCCGCGTCGGCCTGGGCATGGCGCGCTCGTTCCAGCTCACCAGCCTGTTCCAGAACCTCAGCGTGCGCGAAAACCTGCGCCTGGCCGCCCAGGGCCGCGACGGCGCCCGCGCCCTGAACTTCTGGCGCCGGGTCGACAGCAAGCGCGAACACCTGGAAATGGCCGACCAGGTGTTGGAACGCCTGCAACTCACCGCCCGCGCCGACACCCTGGCCGGCGAGTTGTCCCACGGTCAGCAGCGGGTGCTGGAAGTCGGCATGTCGATCTGCTCCAGACCCAAGCTGCTGATGCTCGATGAACCCACCTCGGGCATGGGCATCGACGACATCCCGATCATGACCCAACTGATCAGCGACCTCGGCCGCGACCATACCGTGCTGTTGATCGAGCACAACATGAGCATCGTCATGTCCATCAGCCAACGCATCACCGTGATGAGCCACGGCCAGATCCTGGTGGAAGGCACACCGGAATTCGTGCGCGCCGACGAGCGCGTGCGCACCGCCTATTTGGGAGAAGCCGCCTGATGCTGACCGTCGACAATATCCATTCCTACTACGACAAGAGCCACGTCCTTGAAGGCGTGTCCCTGACCGTCAACCCTGGCGAACTGGTGACCCTGCTGGGGCGCAACGGCGCCGGCAAGACCACCACCCTGCGCAGCATCCTCGGGATTATCTGCCCGCGCCAGGGCCAGATTCACTTCAACGGCCAGCCGCTGGTGGGGCAGAAAATCTTCGAAATCGCCCGCCAGGGCCTGGCGCTGGTGCCGGAGAACCGCGGGATTTTCCGCCTGCTCACGGTGGAGGAAAACCTGCGCATTGCCGTGCGCAAGACCAGCCGCTGGCAGCTGGAAGACGTGTACGGCATGTTCCCGCGCCTCAGGGAACGCCGTAAAAACGCCGGCCACGCGCTGTCCGGCGGTGAGCAACAGATGCTCGCCATCGCCCGCGCGCTGCTCAACGATCCCAAGCTGCTGATCCTCGATGAGCCCACCGAAGGCCTCGCGCCGGTGATCGTCGACGAGCTGGTGAAGATCCTGCGCAAGGTCAAGGAAGACGGCCTGCCGGTGCTGCTGGTGGAACAGAACCTGATGGTCTGCGACAAGCTCGCCGACCGCCATTACGTCCTCGAACAGGGCCGCGTGGTGTACGAAGGCAGTGCCGAAGCCTTCCGCGCCGACCCGACGATCAAGAACCGTTACCTGGCCCTGAGTGCCTGACCGGAGACTGCTGATGAATAGTTTTGCGCAACCGCTCCAGAGCAACGCCCCGCTGATCAACCGCGAGCGCCTGTGGCAATCGCTGATGGACCTCGCCCGCCTCGGCGCCACACCCAAGGGCGGCGTATGCCGCCTGGCCCTCACCGACCTCGACCGCCAGGCCCGCGACCTGTTTGTGCAATGGTGCGAGGCGGCCGGCTGCAGCGTCAGCGTCGACGCCATCGGCAATATCTTTGCCCGCCGCGCCGGGCGTAATCCGGCACTGGCGCCGGTGATGACCGGCAGCCATATCGACACCCAGCCTACCGGCGGCAAGTTCGACGGTTGCTACGGCGTGATGGCTGGCCTGGAGGTGATCCGCACCCTCAATGATTTGAACATCGAGACCGAAGCGCCAATTGAAGTGGTGGTGTGGACCAACGAAGAAGGCTCGCGATTCCCGCCGTGCATGATGGGTTCCGGGGTGTTCGCCGGTAAGTTCGACCTGCAGGAAACCCTCGACAAGCAGGACGAGCAAGGGCTGTCGGTGGGCGCTGAATTGCAGCGCATCGGCTATGCCGGTTCCCGCGCCGTGCTGGGCCACCCGGTGGGCGCCTATTTCGAGGCGCATATCGAGCAGGGTCCGGTGCTGGAAGACCAGGCCACCACCATCGGCGTGGTCATGGGCTGCCTGGGCCAGAAGTGGTTCGACCTGACGCTCACTGGCGTCGAAGCCCACGCGGGCCCGACGCCAATGCACCTGCGCAAGGACGCACTGGTAGGCGCGGCGCAAGTGGTCAGCGCGGTGAATCGCATCGCCCACGAACAACAACCCCATGCCTGCGGCACCGTCGGTTGCCTGAGCCTGCATCCCGGCTCGCGCAACGTGATTCCCGGCCAGGTGCACATGACCATCGACCTGCGCCACCTGCACGCCGACAAGCTGCAAGCGATGGTCGACGCAGTGCGCCAGGTGATCGAAGCCACCGCCGAGCAACACGGCTTGAGCTTTGAGCTGACACCCACTGCCGACTTCCCGCCGCTGGATTTCAACCCTGCCTGTGTCAACGCCGTGCGTGATGGCGCGAGCAGCCTGGGCCTGAGCCATATGGACATCGTCAGCGGCGCCGGGCATGACGCGATCTTCGTCGCCGAACTGGGCCCGGCCGGAATGATCTTTGTGCCGTGCGAAGGCGGCATCAGCCATAACGAAATCGAGAACGCCGCGCCGGATGACCTGGCGGCGGGCTGCGCGGTGTTGCTGCGGGCCATGGTCAACGCGGCGCAAGGAGGTAAAGCGGCATGACGGATATCGCCAACCTGACCGCAGTTGAGCTGCTGGCCCGCTATCGGGATAAAAGCCTGTCGCCGGTGGAGGTCACCGAAGACGCATTGCTGCGGATCGAACGCTACAACCCGGCGGTCAACGCCTACTGCCACGTCGACCCGGAAGGCGCCTTGAAGGCGGCGCGGGATTCGGAACAGCGCTGGCTCAAGGGCCAGCCGTGCGGGGCCCTGGACGGTGTGCCCTCCTCCATCAAGGACCTGACGCAGACCATCGGCATGCCGACGCGCAAGGGTTCGCGTACCACATCCGCCGAGGGTCGATGGGATGTGGATGCGCCCTTCTCGGCCTTCATGCGCAAGGCCGGCGCGGTATTGCTGGGCAAGACCACCACACCGGAATTCGGCTGGAAAGGCGTCACCGATAACCCGCTGTATGGCATTACCCGCAACCCGTGGGACACGCGCATGACGGCGGGCGGTTCGTCCGGTGGTGCCGGTGCGGCGGCGGCCTTGAACCTCGGCATGCTGCACCAGGGCAGCGATGCCGGCGGCTCGATCCGGATCCCCTGTGCCTTCACCGGCACCTTCGGCATCAAGCCGACCTTCGGTTATGTGCCGCAATGGCCGGCCAGTTCGATGACGATTCTGTCGCACCTGGGGCCGATGACCCGCACCGTGGAAGACTCGGTGCTGATGCTGCAAACCATCGCCCAGCCGGATGCGCGGGATGGTTTGATCGGCGCGCCCCGGACCACGCCATGGTTGCACGCCGGGGCTGATTTGAAGGGACTGCGTATCGCCTATAGCCCGAACTTCGGTTATGTCGACGTGGACCCGCAAGTGGCCAGGGTGGTCGCCCAGGCGGTAGAAGGCCTGGTGCAGCTGGGTGCCCATGTTGAGCAGATTGATCCGGGGTTCAGTGATCCGCTGGAGGTGTTCAATACTTTATGGTTTGCCGGTGCAGCACGCCTGGCCGGGCCGTTGAGCGATGCCCAGCGGCAATTGATGGACCCGGGGTTGCTGCGCATTGCCCGACTGGGCGAACAGATCAGCCTCAGCGATTACAGCGCTGCGCTGGAAGCACGGGCAGCGCTCGTGGCGCGCATGGCGGCATTCCATGAGCATTACGATGTGCTGGTTTCGCCGATGATGCCGATCACCGCGTTCGAGGCCGGGCACAATGTGCCGCCGGGTTCGGGACTAGGGGAATGGATGGAGTGGACGCCGTTTACCTATCCCTTCAACCTGACCCAGCAACCGGCGGCGTCGGTGCCGTGCGGGTTGGCGGCCAATGGGTTGCCGGTGGGGCTGCATGTGGTGGGGGCGCGGTTTGCGGATGAGCAGGTGCTAAGGGTTTGCCAGGTTTATGCCAGGGCTTTCCCGACCCAGCACCTGCAAACACCCAAAACCCCAACCTGAAATACAATCAAACTGTGGGAGCGGGCTTGCTCGCGAAGGCGGTGTGTCATTAAACATTTCAGGGGACTGAACCACCGCGTTCGCGAGCCAGCCCGCTCCCCCACGTGATTCGTGGTCAGGTCCAGTAAGTTGATGCCTAGCAAATTA